>JAISDL010000044.1 GCA_031264825.1 Accumulibacter sp.
CCCAGCGTGTCGATCTTTTCCCGGTGGCGTTCTTCAGCAAACAGATCTACCTTGATCGCGCTTCTCACTTTCATCGGTGGCCACTTTCGTATAATTCAGGATATTGGAATTATACCAGAACCAAGAGGGTTTTTCGAGGGGGCCGTCGACGAAGTCTCGGTTCCCGTCCTGGATCAACTCGATGACGCGCGCGCCGTCGACCTGGATCTGCACGCGGTTGGCGCCGACACCGCGAATCGTGAACCCCTGAAAGTTCCCGAAAGGATCCGTCCCGGAAGTCGTCCGGTTGACTTCGACGCCGGGTTCGTGCCGGATGAGTTCCTGAATGTTGGTGACGCCGCGATCTTCGATTTCTTCCTGCGTGATCGTCGTGACCGTCGCGGGAACGTCGAGGACGCTCTGCGTCTGCCGCGTCGCGGTCACGGTAATGCCATCCATCAGCGCGACTCTTCTTTGGGGATTACTTTGGGGATTAGCCCCCCCGACCGCAGCTTGCGCCGACGCCTGATCCTGCGCGTTTGCGTTGAACGAAGCCCATGAAAGCAAGGCCGAGATGGATAAACACAAGGTTTTTTTCCGCATATGCCCACTCCTGTCCATTCCTTTTCAAGTTCATCAAAATGATTCGATCCGTTTCTGGAAACCGTGCGGGTTCTTGAAGGAGAAATCCGCAAAAACCCAGCCCAGAATATATTTTTTACGAATGATAATGATTCTTAATTTCATTTGCAAGTAAAAATATTAATAATTCCCACTAGCGTTTAGAGAGCGGATGTGTCATCCTGTGCGCCCGAACTTTCATTCAGACAGGAGAAGTGACCATGGCGCAGACTTCAGAGATCGAAGCGCTCAAAAAACACCTGGAAAAAAACCCGGCGGTGATGCTCGAAGGCATCCCGGAGGCGGGAAGCCTCTCGATGGCGGAGAGGATCGAATGCCTGCCCGCCTCGCTGTGGACGCGCATCGACGGCAAGCACTATCTTGAAGTACTCGAAGAAATCGCCACGTGGGGAAAGGTGACGCTCATCGTCCACACCCTCGACATGGTCCTGGAGTTTTCAGGCCCCTTCCCGCCGGGAAAGCTAGGGCACGGCTACTACAACCTCGGCGGAAGCACAGGCCTCCACGGCCACTTGCGCCCCGAAAATTGCGGCGCCGTCTATCTCATCAAGCGTCCCTTCATGGGGAAAGCGAGCGCGAGCGTCCAGTTCATGAACCTTGCGGGCGAGACCTTGTTCAAGGTCTATCTCGGACGCGACGAGAGCAGGGAAATTTTTCCGCACCAGATCGACGCCTTCGATGCGCTCGGACGGAAATACGCTCCCGGAACGCCTTGATGGAGTTTTTCGATTTACTGCTCTTCGGCGCGACGCGCAACACGGGCTTCCTGATTGCGCGTCAAGCGCTCGCGCACGGTGAAAAAGTCGCCGCGCTTGTTCGCGGCGCAAACGGCTCGGAGCTGGAAAGCCTCGGCGTTCGTATCGTCCGGGGCGACGCTTTCAACGCGGACGACTGCGCGAGGGCGATTTTGGAGACTGCGCCGCGTCGCGTCGTCAGCACGCTGGGAGGAAAAGACCGCGAGGGGCGGCGCGTCGACGCGGAAGGCAACATCAACGCCATCGCCGCGTCGGAGCGGTACCCGAATATCAAGCGCTTCGTCCTCGTCACGTCGATCGGGAGCGGCGAGCAATTCGACGGAATTTCGGAAAACGCCCGAAAATTCCTCGGCGACGCGCTGCGCGCCAAAACGCAGGCCGAAGAAGCGCTCAGGAAAAGCCGCCTGCCCTGGACGATCGTGCGCCCCTGCGGTTTGAGCGATGGAGCGCCCACCGGAGACTATGCCCTCCTCGACGCGCCCGACGCGCGCTGCGGGAACGCGCTTTCGCGCGCCGACGTCGCGGCCGCCGTGCTGGAAGTACTCGACGACCCCCGCTGGATCGGGCGCGCCGTCACTGTGCAAAAGCGCCCCGACGAAAAGCCAAAAACATGAAGCCGATCGAAGCGTTTTTCGCAAGAATCTGCGACGACCCGGTGGGACGCGCTTTCGACGAGGAGGAAAAAAGCTTTTCCCCCACCGTTTCGATGCAAACACCGCCCGCGTGGGAAGGCGGCGCGTTCGAGGATTTCGCGGCGCGCGCCTTCGTCGAAAACGCGCATCGTTCACTCGTCCTCTACGTTCACGTGCCCTTCTGCCGACGGCGTTGCGCTTTTTGCCCCTTTTTCAAAAATATTTCCGACGCGCTCTTCAGCGCGGAATACACGTCGCTTCTCGCCAAGGAAATCAGTGATACCGCAAAAACGCTCGGAAGCGTCGTCAGGGAACGCCCCGTCAAAGCGATCTATTTCGGCGGCGGAACACCGAGCGACCTCGATTCGCCCGATTTGGCCCTGCTGATCCGCCGCTTGCGCGAAAGCTTCCTCATCGCGCCCGACGCGGAAATCACCGTTGAAGGCCGCGTTCGCGGCTTCACCGGGGCGAAGGGAAAGGCGTGGGTCGACGCCGGCGCGAATCGCTTTTCTCTGGGCGTCCAGACCGCCGACACGCGCTTGCGCCGCCGCATGGGGCGCATCGCCGACCGTGACGAAATCCGCGCGGTGATGAACGCGCTCGGAGAATCCGGGGCGGCGCTCGTGCTCGACTTGATCTACGGCTTTCCCGAGCAAACCGAGGAGATTCTTCTCGACGACATCCGCTTCGTGAGCGAGGAAACCGGAATCCACGGCCTCGACCTCTATAAACTTTCTCTCTTCCCCGGCAGCCCGCTCGACAAAGCGATCGTCAGGGGCGAGTTTCCGAAACCGCCCGACTTCGCGCAACGCGCAAAAATGTACGAACTCGCCTACGGAGCGCTCCTCGCGCACGGATTCGAGCCGTTTACGCCAAAACATTGGCGCCGTGACGCAAAAGAACGTTCCGTCTATAACCGCCTTGCGTTTGGTCAAACCGACATGATTCCCTTCGGGTCCGGCGCCGGCGGCCGCATCGGAAGCATTTCTCTGGGCAACGCGGGCGTCCTGGCGGACTACGGCGAGAAAGTCCTGAGCGGCAAGAAACCCATCGCGCGACTCGCGCTCTCGCCTCCGAAAAGTGCGAGCGAATCGTTCGGGCGCCTCATCGACGAAGCGCTCGAAGAACTTCGCCTCCCCGCGATTGAACGCTGGCCGCAAAGCCATCGGGAAAAAGGAAAGGAATTGCTCTCGCAATGGCGAGAAGCCGGCTTGCTGCATAGTACGGACAGCCAAGACGAAAGCGCGCGATTGACGTGCGCCGGGAACTTCTGGGCGCCGCACATGAAAAAACTCCTGATCGATTTCGCCGCGCAGACCTGGTAGAACCCGCCCACAGAGGTTGGGGTAAGCGCAGCGAACCCCAACATACGGCAAATGACCGCATGAAAATCACCCAAACAAAGCGATGCGGCATGGGTTCCCCACTTTCCCCCTGACAAGGGGGAAATGAAGGGGGTTTCGGGGTTTCGGCAAATGTCGGCGCGTTTTCAAACTTTCCAAGCCCCTCCTTCAAGAACCGCGAAACACGCGAAAAAGTTTGGGGAATACAAACCTTTCGCGTCTTTCGCGCCTTTCGCGGTAAAAATCGGTTTTCATCTGATCCCTGTCGTCCTTTCCATCATTCACACGCAAACGGAATCGTTGGGCTTCTCTCCGTTCAGCCCAACCTATACCGCCGCTGGGCACGGCGCGCCGTGCCCCTACGAGAACCCAACGCATCTGGCAATCGCCGTGGCTCTCGCTTCGCTCCGCCCTATACCGCCTCTTCCCGATCGGTTTTCATCTGATCCCTGATTCCTGACATCTGATTCCTGAATTTCCCGTTCGGGAAATTTTCTTGCTTTTCGGCGAATCCAGACCTAAAATTTACCGAAAGGGAAATATCATGATTCGCATAGATACGCCATCCGACCTCGGCGCCGCGCTCCGAAAAGCCCGCAAAGCGCTGAGTCTGACCCAGCCTCAACTGGCCTTGGCGGCTGGGGTTGGGGTACGCTTCGTCGTCGAGCTGGAGGCCGGCAAGCCCGGCGTACGCTTCGAGAAGCTTCTGCGCGTGGTCAACGTCCTGGGCGGAAAGCTGTTCGTGGAAGGAATGCCGCCCGACCCGCCGAGAGAAAGAGGCGCTTGACCATGTCGCGGCAACTGAGGGTATTTCTTTTCGGCCACAAAGTGGGAAAGCTCCGGCAGGAAAATGGCCGGCTACATTTTTCCTACGACGCGGCTTGGTTGAGCGCGCCGGAGTCCAAGCCGCTTTCACAGTCACTGCCCCTGCGCGTCGAAGCGTTTGACGATAACGAGACCCGACCATTTTTTGCCGGACTGTTGCCGGAAGGCGATTTGCGCATCCGTTTGGCGAAAATTCTGCAAGTTTCCCGGCAAAACGATTTCGCCCTGTTGGACGGTCTTGGCGGCGAGTGCGCCGGCGCCGTTACTTTGGTGGAAGATGAGGTCGAAAAAATGTCGGTGCCCGTACCGTCTGCGCCTCACTGGCTGGAGGATGAGGGATTGGCGCGCCTTCTTGAGACCTTGCCCAAACGACCCATGCTGGTGGGAGAGGTCGGTCTGCGTGTGTCGCTGGCGGGAGCTCAGGATAAATTGCCGGTGCTGGCCGAAGAGAGGGAGGGACAGTTACGAGTGGCCTTACCGCCCCGCCAAGCTCCCAGTTCGCACATATTGAAGCCGGAGGTAGCCGACCTTCCCGGTAGCGCCCATAACGAGGCATTTTGCCTGACACTCGCGGCCGCTTGCGGCTTGAAGGCGACCAGAGCTTCCGTTTATCGCGTCAAATATTCCGAACATGTTTTCCTTCTGGTGGAACGCTACGACCGCCGCCGAGGGCTGGATGGGCAATTGGAGCGTCTGCATCAGGAAGACTTTTGCCAAGCCTTGGGGATTGCCCCGGAATACAAATATCAAAACGAAGGCGGACCCAATCTGACCGCGTGCTTTGAACTTCTGCGCTCGAGCATCCGCTCCAGCGCACCGGAAATATTGCGCTTTCTGGATGGCGTGATCTTCAACGCCCTGGTGGGAAACAACGATGCCCACGCCAAGAATTTCTCTCTGCTTTACGACAAGGAATACCCGACCCTGGCTCCGCTCTACGATGTATTGTGTACCGCCGCCTACCCGCACCTGAGCGACAAAATGGCCATGAAGATCGGCGGAAGATATCGCTTTGGCGATCTCTTCCCTCGTCACTGGGAAGGCTTTGCCAAGAGCATCGGCCTTTCCTCGTCCCAAGTGAAAAAACGGGTACTGCAAATGGCCGGTATCGTACCCGCACAGGCCCATAAACTGGCAAACGACTTTATCTCTTTCGGTTTGGCGCACGATATACTGGAAAAGATCGTTTCCCTCGTTGACGCGCGCTGTGCTCTTGTGACAAGACGGTTCGCGCAGTCGTCGTGACGCTTTCCGTCATAATTCCTGGGCGAAATCCTGTCGTAGCACTGGAGAGGTGCGTGAAACCGCGCCCCTGTACGGACAGCATATTCGGTGTTGTTCATAAGTTAATAAAAATTCAATCGTTTGTATTCCCGGATATTTTTTCTAGACTCCCTTCCTTTCAATCGACCTGAAGGAGTTTTCATGAAATTCACCCAACTGCTGACCGGCGTCGTGGCCGCCGCGACCCTCTCGACATCCGCCGCAGCCGCCGACACCACGCTGCTGAACGTTTCCTACGACCCGACGCGCGAGCTTTATCAGGAATACAACGCGGCCTTCATAAAATACTGGAAGGGCAAGACGAACGAAACGCTGGTCATCAACCAGTCGCACGCCGGCTCCGGAAAGCAGGCGAGAGCCGTCATCGACGGGCAGGATGCCGACGTCGTAACACTCGCGCTCGCTTACGACATCAACGCGCTGGCGGAAAAAAAGATTCTCCCCGAAGATTGGCAAAAGCGTCTTCCACAAAACTCGTCGCCCTACACTTCGACGATCGTCTTTCTGGTGAGGAAGGGCAATCCCAAACAGATCAAGGACTGGAACGACCTCGCAAAACCCGGCGTCGGCATCGTCACGCCCAACCCCAAGACGTCCGGCGGCGCGCGCTGGAACTACCTCGCCGCGTGGGCTTACGCGCTCGCGCAACCCGGCGGAAACGATGCGAAGGCCAAGGAGTTTGTCGGACAAATCTTCAAAAACGTCAAGGTGCTCGATTCGGGCGCGCGCGGCTCGACGACGAGCTTCGTCGAACGCGGGATCGGCGACGTGCTGCTCGCGTGGGAAAACGAGGCCTTCCTCGCGATCAAGGAGTTGGGACCCGAAAAATTCGATGTCGTGACGCCTTCGCTTTCGATCCTCGCCGAGCCGCCGGTGACCGTCGTCGACAAGGTCGTCGACAAGCGCGGGACGCGCAAGGTCGCGCAGGCCTACCTCGAATACCTCTATTCGCCCGAAGGCCAGGAAATCGCCGCGAAGCACTATTATCGTCCGCGCGACGAAAAAATCGCCGCGAAATACGCCGGCCAATTCGGCAAGGTCAATCTGATCACGATCGACGGCGTGTTCGGCGGATGGAACAAGGCGCAGAAGGAGCATTTCTCCGACGGCGGCGTATTCGACCAACTCTACGAAAATCGTAAATGACTCCATTTCCAGTTCGTCCCTGCCTTTGTCGACTTCGCCTTGCCGTACTGCTGGTACTGTCTGCGGCTCCTCATCTCGGCAGAAACGATTTGGAAAAGGAATGAGACCTTCGAAGCGCGGAGCCGCACCGAACCGCGCCGCCGCGCTTCGACTCCCCCTCTTTCAAGCTCATCTATCATGTATCCACGATGTCTCCGAGCACCTGTACGCGATATCTCCGGTCTGAGCATGGATGAGAGAGTGTATCTGTCTCCTGTCTCCTGTCTCCTGTCTCCTGCCCGACATTCTTTACCCGCCCAAAAATCGCTATACTTTCACTTTAAGAATCGGACGCAAAAATGCCCGCGTTCCCGGCGACTGAAAATTTTTCACTGAGGAAAGTCTTTTCCTTTCAACACAGCGTGTTGCCGGGGTTTTCATTGACGATGGGTTATTCGCTCGCCTATCTCTCGCTGATCGTCCTGATCCCCTTGGCGACCGTCTTTTTCAAATCGACCGAACTCGGCCTTGCGGGCTTTTGGAAGACGGTGACACACCCCCGGATTCTCGCCTCGTTCAAGCTCAGTTTCGGCGCGTCTCTCATCGCGGCGGCGATCAACGTTTTTTTCGGCTTGAATTTCGCCTGGGTGCTCTCGCGCTACCGTTTTCCGGGCAAAAAAATCCTCGACGCCTTGATCGACCTTCCGTTCGCGATGCCGACGGCGGTCACCGGAATCACGCTCGCCACGCTCTACGCGCGCAACGGCTGGATCGGCCGCCTCTTGGCGCCGTTCGGTATCGAAGTCTCCTATACGCCGCTCGGCGTGCTCGTCGCGTCGGTCTTCATCGGCCTGCCCTTCGTCGTCAGGACGCTCCAACCCGTGCTCGAAGACCTCGAGGTCGAAGTCGAGGAAGCCGCCGCGTGCCTCGGGGCGAACCGCTGGCAAACGTTCTGGCGGGTCATTTTCCCGATCCTCACACCCGCGTTGCTGACGGGCTTCGCGCTCGCGTTCGCCCGCGCGGTCGGCGAATACGGCTCGATCGTCTTCATCGCCGGGAACATGCCGATGGTCTCAGAGATCACGCCGCTGATGATCATCACCAAACTCGAACAATACGACTACGCGGGCGCGACCGCGATCGCCACTGTCATGCTCGTATTTTCTTTCATCATACTGTTGCTGATCAACACCCTGCAGGCGTGGTCGCGCCGCAGCCAGAAGGACGCCTGACATGACGGGTTTCGTGACGCAGCCGGATTCTCCGCCCCCCGCCCGGACGCCGACGCGCGCGACGACCGAGCCGCTTTTGGTGCGCGTCATCCTCATCGGCGTCGCTTTTCTCTTTTTCGCCGTCTTTCTTCTGATCCCGCTCGCCGCCGTTTTCATCGAAGCCTTGAAGAAAGGCTGGGACACCTACGTAAACAGCATCAGCACGCCGGACTCGATCTCGGCGATCAAGCTCACCCTCCTCGTCGCGGCGATTTCCGTTCCGCTCAACCTCGTTTTCGGCGTCGCCGCCGCGTGGTCGGTCGCAAAATTCGAATTTCGCGGGAAGCAGTTCCTGATCTCCTTGATCGACCTCCCCTTCTCCGTCTCTCCCGTCATATCCGGGCTGATCTACGTCCTCATTTTCGGCGCGCAAAGCCGCTTCGGCCAGGCATTGCGCGAACTCGACGTTCGCGTGCTCTTCGCCGTTCCGGGGATCGTCCTCGCAACGATCTTCGTGACCTTCCCCTTCGTCGCGCGCGAATTGATCCCTCTGATGCAAGCGCAGGGCAACGACGAGGAAGAAGCCGCCGTCATGCTCGGCGCGGGCGGATTCACGACCTTCTTCCGCGTCACCCTGCCCAACATCAAATGGGGACTCATGTACGGGATCATCCTTTGCAACGCGCGCGCGATGGGCGAATTCGGCGCGGTCTCGGTCGTTTCCGGGCACATTCGCGGGCTGACGAACACGATTCCTCTGCACGTCGAGATTCTCTACAACGAATATAATTTCGTCCCGGCTTTCGCCGTCGCCTCGCTGCTGGCGCTCCTGGCCCTCTTGACGCTGTGCGTCAAGAGTTTCATCGAATGGCGGCGCGGCGGCCTCGAAGCCTGAGGCCCAGGCAGGAGAAAACCGCACTCCGTTCGTATCCGCACGAAAGGTAAAAAATGAACTTCCAGCAGCTCCGCATCGTTCGGGAAACCGTCCGGCAGGATTTCAACCTGACGACGGTCGCCAACGCGCTCTTCACTTCGCAGCCCGGAGTTTCCAAGCACATCAAGGACCTCGAAGACGAACTCGGAATCGAAATCTTCATCCGGCGCGGGAAAAGGCTTCTCGGACTCACCGAGCCGGGCAAGGAACTTCTGACCGTCGTCGAACGGATTCTTCTCGACACGCAGAACGCCCGAAGCATCGCGGACCATTTTTCAAACTCCGAGAGCGGCCGCCTCGTCATCGCGACGACGCACACGCAGGCGCGCTACGCGCTGCCGGACAATATCAAGAAATTCAGGGCGGAATACCCCCGCGTACACCTCGTCCTGCACCAAGCAAGCCCGCGCGAAATCGCGGAACTTCTGACCGCCGGCGAAGCCGACATCGGCATCGCCACCGAGTGGTTGAGCAGCGTTCCTGAATTCGTCACCTTCCCGTACTACAGTTGGCGGCACGCGCTCGTCGTCCCGAAGAAGCATCCGCTGACGAAGCGCGCGCACGTCTCGCTCGCCGACATCGCCGAGCATCCGATCATCACCTACCACGAGAGCTTCACCGGCCGTCCCAACATCGACCGCGCGTTCGCCGAGGCCGGAATCGTCCCGGACATCGTCCTCTCGGCGATCGACGCCGACGTCATTAAAACCTACGTCGAGATCGGCCTCGGCGTCGGGATCGTCGCGTCGATGTCGTACGACTCAAAGCGCGACGAAAACCTCGCGCTGATCGAAATCCCCGACCTCTTCAGGCCCAACACGACGCGCATCGCGCTTCGCCGCGGCGTCTACCTCCGAAGCTACGTATACGCCTTCATCCACAAACTCATCCCCGAACTTTCGGAAGAAAGAGTCGGAGAATTCCTGCGGAATACGCAGGCCGCGCAGGTCGATTTCGTGATTTGATCCGGGAAATACGCTCGACCGTTCGTGCATGAAAATTTCACCTATTCGGAGGATTTTAAGCGATGGGACTATTCGACTTCATCAAAAAAACGAAGCCGTCGTATCATCTCGAAAATATACCGGCAGCGCAGGAAAAAGCGGGCGCGAGAAAATTCACAAGGCCGACGGCGGAGGAAATCGCCGGTTTGAAAATCGGCGAAATGGTTCGTCTGTTTTTCGTGCTGGATTTTGAAACGAGCGACGGTTGCCGCGCCGAAAGGATGTGGGTCGAAATTTCCGAAATAGACGGGCGCAATTTCAAGGGCTTCCTGACGAATCGGCCTGTTTATATCAAAGACGTATCAATGGGCGACGTCGTCGAGTTTTCGGGCGACAACATAGCGACGGTCCTGGTATCCCAAGGTTTCGATGAAAAAAAGAAGGCGCTTGTGTCGAAAAGAGCGATTGCAAAAGGCGAGATAAACTGGGCGCTCAAGGACGAGCCGCATAATGAGATGGACAGCGGCTGGCAGTTGTTTTACGGCGACGAGGACGATGAATACAATTCGGACGCTTCCAATATACGGATATTGACGCTCGAAGACGTATTGTCCTTCGAACCCAAACTCGAAGAAGTTTTTGCGTCGGAACACAACGCGTTCGAATGGGACGAAAGCGCTATGAGATTCGTCGAGGTCAAGGAATATCACCCCCCGGAATGAATATTTCCAAACAATCCACGGGCTTCAAGGTGGAATATAATTTCCCGATCTCGACCCGACAGGAGGCGCTATGAAGGCTTTTGTGTTTTGCGTTGCCGTTCTTTCTTCGATTCTTGCGTTCCCGTGTGCCGACGCCGCGCCCGCAAAATCAACGCCCAGGCCGGCGAGGATCGACATTTCAGTCACGGCAGAGGTTTCCGCCGTCAACGACCAGTTCCGCGCGACCGTCGTCACCGCCGACTCCGGGAAAACGCCGGGAGAAATCGCGCAGAAAATCAACGCGGACATCGCCACCGCGATCGCCGTGGCGCGCGCGTACCCCGCCGTCAAAGTCCAGAGCGGAAACACGTCCACAAGCCCGAACTATGGCTCGAAGGATAGAATCGAATCGTGGACGATGCGCTCCGAACTGCTTCTCGAATCCCCGGACGTGGCGCAGCTCTCCGAACTGCTCGGCAAACTGCCGCCGTCGATCGGGATTTCGAGTCTCGGACAATACCCTGGGCCGAAAAACCAGGAAAACGCCGAAAACGCGGCGATTCTCGAAGGCATCGCCGCGTTCAAGAAACGCGCGAAACTCGTCGCGGACACGTTTGGAAAGCCCTACCGCATCACAAAGATGCAGATAAACACGCGAGACCACTTTTCGCCAAGGCCGCTCTCCGCCGCGATCAAGTCGTCGGCACCGATCGAGGCAGGCGAGACGCGCGTCAGCGTCACCGTGTCGGGGCAGATCGAAATCGGCACTCGGTAAGGCGAAGCCGCGGGCCTTTCGTCGACGAAAAGCTGCCGGTCGCTACCGACCCGCATTTCCGACGTTCCCAACATTTCCGACGTTCCCAACATTTCCGACGCTTTCGACGTTTCCGGCGCCCTCGTCGGTCTGCGCGTCGCCGTTTTTTTCGGGAACCTGGACGAAAATCTCGTCCCTGCGAATCATGCCGAGTTCGTAGCGCGCGCGCTCCTCGATCGCGTCGTAGCCTTCCTTGAGGTCGCGCACTTCGGCTTCCATTCCGGCGTTGCGGATTTCGAGCTTCCGGTTGGTCTCCCTTTGCTGCTGGAGTTGTTTATCGACGTCCCACACGCGCAACCAACCGCCCTTCCCGATCCAAAGCGGATATTGCAGGGCAATCAGCAGAAGGATCAGTACGACGGATAGCCAGCGCATCGGCCCGGTCCGAGATCAATTCGCCAAGGCGGGCGGCTCAAAAAGCCGCCTCGCCCTGAAGAAGCGCTCCGCGCGTTTCACCGGAGGCTGAAAAACGCCTCGCGTCCCGGATACCCCGCCGTGTCGCCGAGGTCTTCTTCGATGCGAAGCAGTTGATTGTATTTTGCGATACGCTCGGAACGCGACAAGGACCCGGTCTTGATCTGCAAGGCGTTGACGCCGACGGCGATATCAGCGATCGTACTGTCCTCGGTTTCGCCGGAGCGGTGCGAAATCACGACCGAATACCCGGCGCGCTTGGCCATCTCGATCGCGGCAAAGGTTTCCGAAAGCGTTCCGATCTGGTTGATCTTGATCAGGATCGAATTGGCGACGCCTTTTTTGATCCCTTCCCTGAAAATCCGCGTGTTGGTGACGAAAATGTCGTCGCCGACGAGTTGTACCTTCTTGCCGAGGCGGTCCGTGAGTTGCTTCCATCCGTCCCAATCGTTCTCGGCCATCCCGTCCTCGATCGAAATGATCGGGAAGCGCCCGACCAGGTCGGCGAGATAGTCGATGAACTGCGGGGCGTCGAGTTGGAGGGATTCGCCGGACAGATGATACTTCCCGTCCCTGAAGAATTCCGACGCGGCGCAATCGAGGCCGATCAGGACGTCGTCTCCCGGCGCGTAATTCGCCGTTTCGATCGCTTGGACGATGAGTTGCAGCGCTTCGGCGTGGTTCGCAAGGTTCGGCGCGAAGCCGCCTTCGTCGCCGACGGCGGTGGGGAAGCCTTTTTTGTCGAGCAACTTTTTGAGCGCGTGAAAAACTTCGGCGCCGCAGCGCAAGGCTTCGCTGAAGGATTTCTGGGCGACCGGGAGGATCATGAACTCCTGAAAGTCCAGGCTGTTGTTGGCGTGCTCGCCGCCGTTGATGATGTTCATCTGCGGAACCGGCATCTGCATCGGCCCCGCGCCGCCGAAATAGCGGTAGAGCGGCAAGCCCGACTCTTCGGCGGCGGCCTTCGCGATGGCGAGCGAAACGGACAGAATCGCGTTCGCGCCAAGGCGGGACTTGTTTTCGGTACCGTCCAGGCCGATCAGTGTCTGGTCGATGAAAGCCTGTTCCTGCGCGTCGAGACCGATGATCGCCTCGGCGATTTCGGTATTGACGTTTTCGACGGCTTTTACGACGCCTTTTCCAAGATAGCGCGCGGCGTCGCCGTCCCGAAGCTCGATGGCCTCGCGGGAACCCGTCGACGCGCCCGACGGAACCGCCGCCCGCCCCATCACACCCGATTCGAGCAGGACATCGCATTCGACCGTGGGGTTCCCACGGGAATCGAGAATTTCACGCGCAATGACATCAACGATTGAACTCATGGTCTCATTTCCTTTTCGTTTAACTGACAGATCCGTTTAAAACTTCCCCGATCATCGAAATCTTTCCTATATCCGGATCCCGCCCGGAAAAATGATTTCCCCATCATCCGAACTCACGTCAAAAAAACCGACATCATGCTCTTTTGCCAGTTTCTTGGTCGTTTCAAACACTTCATCGACCAATGACCATGAAAAAGCGGCATAGATCACCTCTTTTCCGATCGAGTAATCTGTAACATATGAATCGTTTCCCGTCTCTTCCATTTTTTCCAATGCTTCGTCATCGGGAGCATAAGGCCCATTCATCTGGGGAAATTTTTTTATCATCGCCATGAACCAGTTTCTCACACCATTCGAAGTCACCGCCGGATCGTCGTATTCGTGATCCTCAGTCCACTCCGTCTGTTTTTCATACCATCCCATGAAATCCTTCCGGTTTCCCGGAGCCGCCGTTTTTTCAAAAACCATCAAATCGTAACTCATGTGTTCTCCCTTTCTTCAAAACCAGCCCTTTTCACTGCCCGGTCGATTTCACACAAGGACGACAAGAGGCTTTCCATGCGCGCGAGCGGCCAACTGTTGGGGCCGTCGGACAAGGCTTGATCGGGGCGGGGATGCGTTTCCATGAACACCCCGGCGACACCGACGGCAAGCGCGGCGCGCGCAAGCACGGGGACGAATTCGCGCTGTCCGCCCGACGAGGTGCCCTGCCCTCCGGGCAACTGGACCGAATGCGTCGCGTCGAAAACGACCGGACAGGCCGTCTCGCGCAGGATCGCCAGCGAGCGCATGTCGGCGACGAGGTTGTTGTAGCCGAAAGACACGCCGCGCTCGCACACGAGAATCGTGTCCGCGCCGCCGTTCGCATCTTTTGCCTTGTCGACGACGTTCTTCATGTCGCCCGGCGCGAGAAACTGCCCCTTCTTGATATTGACCGGCTTGCCGGCGGCGGCGACGGCGTGGATGAAATCGGTCTGGCGGCAAAGGAAGGCCGGCGTTTGCAGGACGTCGACGACGGAGGCGACATCCGAAATTTCATCTACGGTATGCACGTCGGTCAAGACCGGGACGCCGATTCGGCGGCGCACTTCGGACAGGATATCGAGCCCCTCGTCGATGCCGGGGCCGCGCGCCGACTTCCCGGAACTGCGGTTCGCCTTGTCGTAGGATGCCTTGAAAATATAGGGAACGCCGAGCCGCGAACAGATCGCCTTCATCGTCTCGGCGACTTCGAGGCAAAGGTCGAGCGATTCGGCCGTGCAAGGACCGGCGATCAGAAAGAAGGGCTGGTCGAGGCCGACGTCAAAACCGCAGAGTTTCATGCGAGAACTCCTTCACCCGCTTCGGCGGCGGTTCTGCGGACCTTGTTGGCGATCGCCGCGCGGATGAAGGCGGCGAAGAGCGGATGACCGTCGCGCGGCGTCGAAGTGAATTCGGGATGGAACTGGCAGCCGACGAACCACGGATGCACGTCCCGGGACAGTTCGATCATTTCGCAGAGATTCGTTCCGGGCGCGCGCCCGGAAACGACGAGCCCCTTCTTTTCGAGTTCAGACAAAAAGCTGTTGTTGACTTCGTAGCGATGGCGATGACGCTCGACGATTTCCGGCTTTCCGTAGATTTCGCGCGCCAGCGTCCCTTCGGCGAGCAGACACGCCTGCCCGCCGAGGCGCATCGTCCCACCGAGGTCGGACGTTTCGCTGCGTGTTTCGAGCTTCCCCGACGCATCCTGCCACTCGGTGATCAGCCCGATCACCGGGTAGGGCGTCATTTTGTCGAACTCGGTGCTGTGCGCGCCCGCCATCGCGGCTTTGTTGCGCGCGAATTCGACGACGGCGAGCTGCATCCCCAAGCAGATCCCCAAGTAGGGCACGCCGTTTTCACGCGCGTAGCGGATCGCCGCGATCTTCCCTTCGGTTCCGCGACGGCCGAAGCCGCCCGGCACCAGGATCGCGTCGACGTCGTTCAAGGATTCGCAGCCGGCGGACTCGATCTCTTCCGAATCCAGATAACGCACCCGAACCTTGCTGCGCGTCGCAATCCCCGCGTGCGTCATTGACTCGGCCAGCGACTTGTACGATTCGGTCAGGTCGACGTATTTGCCGACGAAGGCGATTTCCACCGTCGTTTCAGGATGTTCGAGCGCAAAGACGAGTTCCTTCCAGACGGAAAGGTCGGCGGCGCGCGCGAGGATGTGGAGCTTGTGGCAGACGATCTCGTCGAGCATCTGATCGTGCAGCATCGCCGGAATCTTGTAGATCGAATCGGCGTCGCGGCACTCGATGACCGCCTCGCGCTGCACGTTGCAAAAGAGCGCGATCTTGGCCTTCTCGTCCTCCGGAATCGGGCGCTCCGCGCGGCACAAGAGCACGTCGGGCTGGATGCCGATCCCGCGCAACTCCTTGACCGAGTGCTGCGTCGGCTTCGTCTTGAGTTCCCCCGCCGTCGGGATATACGGAAGCAGGGTCAGGTGGATGTAAAAGACGCCGTCCGGCCCCTCCTGGAGACGCATCTGGCGGATCGCTTCGAGGAAGGGCAAGGACTCGATATCGCCCACCGTCCCGCCGATCTCGACGATCGCAAGGTCCGCGCCTTCAGCCCCGCTCCGAATATGCGCCTTGATCTCGTCGGTCACGTGCGGGATCACCTGAACCGTCTTTCCGAGATACTCGCCGCGCCGCTCGCGCCGGATGACGGTCTCGTAGATCTGACCCGTCGTGAAATTATTGCGCCTGCTCATCCGCGCGCGCGTAAAGCGCTCGTAATGCCCAAGGTCGAGGTCCGTCTCCGCGCCGTCCTCGGTCACGAAGACTTCACCGTGCTGAAACGGGCTCATCGTTCCAGGGTCGACGTTGATATACGGGTCGAGTTTCAGGTGCGTGATCCTGATGCCACGCGACTCCAGTATGGCTCCCAGAGAAGCGGCGGCAATCCCCTTGCCGAGGGAAGAAACGACACCGCCGGTAACGAAGACGTATTTGGTCATGGAATAGACCCAGCAGGAAATTGTGATTATAGCCCAACGATCATGGCGCGGGTCGGCGTCACCCCGTATAATGAAACATTGCCAGTGATTCACCGATCTCCGAGTTAGAGGCACCAGGGGTGGTGCTTGGCCGAGGTGGCGGGTCACAG
>JAISDL010000055.1 GCA_031264825.1 Accumulibacter sp.
CCTGACCGCATCGCCGCCGCGAAAAAGCTCTTCGACCTCCCTGAACACGTCTCGGCGTTTGCGGCGATCGCGGTCGGTTATCCGGCCGAAAAGAAAAAGGCGACCTTGCGCTTTGATGCGTCGCGCGTGCATTATGAAACCTACCCCTGATCGCGTGAAACCGGGTGCGGACGCCGGGGGGTGCGACCGATGAAGCGAACGGTCGTCGTCGGCTTGTCGGGCGGCGTCGATTCGGCCGTCGCCGCGTTGTTGCTGAAGCGGCAGGGTTGGCGCGTGGTCGGCGTTTTCATGAAAAACTGGGAAGACGACGACGACGAGGATTATTGTTCGTCGCGCGAAGACCTCGTCGACGCGATGAGCGTCGCCGACCGGATCGGGATCGACGTCGAGGCCGTGAATTTCGCCAAGGAATACAAGGAACGAGTGTTCGCGCGTTTCCTCGCGGAATACCGTGCGGGCGGGACGCCCAACCCCGACGTTTTCTGCAACTCCGAGATCAAGTTCAAATCCTTCCTCGACCACGCGATTCGGATGGGCGCGGACAGGATCGCGACCGGCCACTACGCCGGCGTGCGCGAATTCGACGGGGGATTCCAGTTGCTGAAAGCCGAGGACGGGACGAAGGATCAGACGTATTTTCTGCATCGCCTGAATCAGGATCAACTCTCGAAGACGCTTTTCCCCCTCGCCGATCTGTACAAGCGCGACGTGCGCGCGATCGCCGAGGCGGAGGGTCTGCACGTCGCGCTCAAAAAGGATTCGACCGGGATCTGCTTCATCGGCGAACGCCCGTTCAAGGAATTTCTGATGCGCTACCTGCCGCCGAAAAAAGGTGAGATTCGTTCGCTCGACGACGGGCGCGTCCTCGGAGAACACGACGGTCTGGCGTTCCACACGCTGGGGCAGCGCAAGGGTCTCCTGATCGGCGGCGTGAAGGGCGGCAAGACGAAGCATGGCTCTGCAGGCGACCACGAAGCCTGGTTCGTCGCGGGGAAAGACATCGAACGGAATATCCTTTACGTCGTCCAAGGGCGCGAACACCGCGCGCTGCTTTCCGAGCGCCTCGTCGCGGGAGAGCTTTCCTGGGTTTCCGGGAAAACGCCGGCGACGCACCGGGTTTTTTCGGCGAAGACGCGCTACCGCCAAGCGGACGCGCCCTGCGAGGTCGAACGTGTCGAGGGCGGCCGCATCGACGTACGCTTCGCGTCCCCGCAGTGGGCCGTGACGCCGGGTCAGTCGGTCGTCGTCTACGAGGGGCGCGTTTGTCTGGGGGGAGGGATCATCATCGGGAGTCGCTCAGAGGTCGCGGACGACCGCTGAAACGCCGACGATGCGTCCGGTGGGAAATCAGGCGTCTGCGGGCGGAAGGGTCTCGACGAAAGCTTCGCGCTTCATCAGGCGGTCGTAAAGCTGCGCGAGGTTGGGGTAATCCTCACCCCAGGTGATTTCGGGAAAACGGAAGACGAGGTAGCCGAGCGCGCAGCCCGTCGCGACGTCGGCGAGCGAATAATGCGTCCCGTTGCACCATTTGTTTTCGGCGCCCAGCAGTGTGGACATGTATTTGAGCGAGCGCACGATCTTTTCTTTCTGGCGCGCGACCCATTCCTCGCTCTGCTGCGCCGCCGGACGCTTCCTTTCGACAAAAATGGCCGCCGCCGCGTCGCAGATGCCGTCGGCGAGCGCGCACCAGCACTTGGTTTCGGCGCGTTCCCGGTTGGAATCGGGCATCAGCTTGTTGTTCGGCGCGATGCTGTCGATGTATTCGACGATCACGCGCGAATCGAAAAGCACGGTCGAGTCGTCGAGAATCAGCACCGGCACCTTGCCGAGCGGATTGAAGTCCGGGACCGTCGTTCCCGCGTCCCACGGGGATTGCACTTCAAAATCGCAGTCGATCTTTTTTTCGGCCAGCACGATGCACACTTTGCGCACGTAAGGGCTGGTCCGTGATCCGATAAGTTTCATCAAAAACTAACTCCGGTAGGAAACCTCCCCCTCCAGGGGGATAATCAAGCGCGAGCGACGCGAAATCGCATTTTCATCCCGCGTTGGCGCCGCTTTGCCGACCACCGACACGGCAGTTCGGCCAAGCGCGCACGAACGATTCATGAACGGAACAAACACTCCCGCGCTGTTTTTTCGCCCCATCGGGGGCGTGGATTGAAATCATTGGAAAATTGTTTTTATGGATTATAACAAAACGCCTCTCCGACTCCCGGAAAAAATCCGCATCGAAAAAATCCGCATGAAAAACCCTCCGTTTTTTTGCGTCCGCCTTGTATCATTGCGGCGAAGCCGCGCGTCGGGTCCTTGAAGATTCGTCCCAAGGAGAAATGCCGGCGCCAATACGGTGCGGACAATACACCATTTATTGAAACAGTTTATGTAAGTTTTTTGGCGATATACGCATTTCAAGAGGTTTTGTTTATGTCAACGTTTGATTCCCTTGACGCGCTTTCACCGCTCGACGGGCGCTACGCGCAAAAAATGGACGCGCTGCGCGCCGTCTTTTCCGAATCGGGTCTGATGCGTCGCCGCCTGCGGGTCGAAGTCGAGTGGCTCAAGGCGCTGGCGGACGAGCCTGCGCTGACCGAGATCGCGCCTTTTTCCTCCGGCGCGCGGGCTTTCCTCGACGCGCTGGTCGAAAATTTCGGGATCGAAGGCGCGCGTCAAATCAAGGAGAACGAAGTCCGCACCAACCACGACGTCAAAGCGCTGGAATACTGGATACGCGACGCGCTGGAGCAGCCCGAAGCGGCGGCCGAGTTCGGCGGTGTCGATGGAGCCGCGCGTGTCTCGGGCTTCATCCACTTCGCCTGCACGTCCGAGGACGTCAACAACCTTTCGCACGCGCTGATGCTCACCGAGGCGCGTGACGAAATCCTGCTCCCCGCGTTCGACCGCGTCGTCTCCCGCCTTCGGGAACTCGCCCACCTCCACGCCGAATTGCCGATGATGGCGCGAACGCACGGGCAGCCGGCGACACCGACGACGCTCGGCAAGGAAATCGCCAACGTCGTCTACCGCCTCGAACGCGCGCGCGCGCGAATCGCCGGCGTCGCGCTGACCGCGAAGATCAACGGCGCGACGGGCAATTACAACGCGCACCTCGCCGCTTACCCGGACTACGACTGGGAAGCCTTCGCGCGGCGCTTCGTCGAAAAATTCGGCCTGGAATTCAACCCCTATACGATTCAAATCGAGCCGCACGACGCGATCGCCGAACTCTTCGACGCGTTCGCGCGCGCGAACACGATCCTGATCGACCTTGCCCGCGACGTCTGGGGCTATATCTCGCTCGGCTTCTTCAAGCAGAAACTCAAAGCCGGCGAAGTCGGCTCGTCGACGATGCCGCACAAGGTCAACCCCATCGACTTTGAAAACTCCGAAGGAAACCTCGGTCTTGCGAACGCGCTCCTGCGCCATTTTTCGGAAAAACTCCCGATCTCGCGCTGGCAGCGCGACCTGACCGATTCGACCGTGTTGCGGAACATGGGCGTCGCGCTCGGCTATACGCTGCTCGCCTACGAAGCGCTGCTCCGCGGTCTCGGAAAACTCGAAGCGAACCCCGACGCGCTCCACGCCGACCTTGACGCCAACTGGGAAGTCCTCGCCGAAGCCGTCCAGACCGTCATGCGGCGCTACGGCGTCGCCAACCCCTACGAAAAACTCAAGGAACTGACGCGCGGAAACCGCATTTCGCGCGAAGCGATGCGCGAATTCGTCGATTCGCTCGCGATTCCACAGGAGGCCAGGGACGCCCTCCTGAAACTGACGCCGTGGGACTACACCGGCAAGGCCGCCGAACTCGCGCGGAGAATTTGAGGGGCGGGGCGGTCATGCGGGATTGACCCGTGGCGACACCGTCAACCGGGCGCTGCCATTCTGAATACCTTTCCCTGCGGCACGAAGGGGAGTTTTGCACCTTCCGGGATCAGGAAGGCGTGTTCGCGGCCATGCAGGACGAGGTGATTTTCGCACCAGCCGTCGGTGATGACGAGTAGCGGCGCTTCCTTCGGGAAATCCGTGGCTTTTTCGAGGCAGTCGATGCCCGCTTGCAAGACCGTGCCGCCCCGGCCACGGACTTTCACCGTGCCGGCGATGTCCTCCGGTTTCATATAGCCTTGGTCGTAGGCTTCGGCGTCGCAGAAGACGACGCGGGCGGCATAAACGTCGCGCGCGGCGCTGTAGCTTGCGATGGCGCCCAAGGTACCGGCGAGGAGCGCGCGCTCCATCGACCCGGACGTGTCGAGCAACACGCCGAAGGTGCGCCCGTCGAGATGCGCCTGATCCAGCACCCACGCCGGACGGGGAATGTCCGGCGTTGCGGATTGCCGTCGGCTGGCGCGCGCGTACGAGCGGCGTTTTTCCAGCGGCGAGAACATTTCGTCGAACCAGCGCGCGAGTTCCACGTCCCACGGGATCGGCGGATGGCTCAAGGCGCGGATTTCCTCGACCAGACCTTCCGGCAGATAGCCCCGACCCTGTGTCTCGTGGTAACTCAAACCCTGCCCGATAGCGCGCCGGTAAAAGGCGTCGAGATCGACGCCGTCCTGCGCGCGGACGCCCTCGCCGGGCAGGATGTCGCCGAGTTCCACGCCGCGTAGCGTGGCGAGCTTGCGGTAGCGGCGCATGTCGGTGACGATGCGGTCATACACCGCCTCGGCGCTCGCCCCTTGGAATTGCGGATCATAAAGGGCGCTGGCCGGACGCTCGCCGACGCGCATTTCGGTGAGCCAGCCGTTGATGACGAAGTCGCAGGCGACGTTCCAGAGGTAGGCGTCGCGCCAGACGTGGCGGACATCGTGCCGGAGCGCGACGTGGAGGAATTCGTGCGCCATGACGAAACGCATTTCTTCCGAAGAAAGGCCCGCCGCCGGATTGATGTAGATTTCCTGAAGCATGGCCGAGACGGCCGCGACGTGAATCTCCATGCGCTGACAGACGAGCGGGTCTTCGATGAGGCGAAAACTCGCCGCGATCGCGCCCAAAAGAGGGTAGGAGGAAATGAACCACGCCTTCGCGCGCGCGGCGGCGGAGTCGAGAGCTTCGCCCGATGGAGACAAGGGCGTGTAGCCTGCCGCCACGTTGACCGCGTTGCGCACGGCTTGCTCGACCCCCGCCGCGAAGAGCCGCGCCCAGTTGTGGGGATGGTGGCCACTTTTTTCTCCTTCCGACGGAAACAGCATGTCGGATTCGTTGTCTCCGGCAGCACCGAAGATCGCCGCGCTCGCGCCGGTTACTTCCCGGATGCCCTGTTCGACCAGCCGTCGGTAGAGCCTTTCCTCGTCGTTGATGCCGCCGGGGAGGGGAATGTCGGCAATCGGCGTGGCGAAGCGCAGGTCACCGAGGAATTTTTCCACGACAAGATCGCAGGCGAGGTTCCACAACTGGGGGTGCTCGTGGACGACGAAATGCCCCATGCCCAGATGCAGGAGACAATGCGCGATCGCCCGCGCCCACGCGGCGGGTTCGGCGCGGCGGGTGGAATGACAGTAGAGATGTCCGCCTGCCGTCACATAAACGAGGCCATGCGCGGATTCCCGGTAATGTTTCGGGCGAAAATACGGTTTGTCTCCGCGATAAAGCGAAGCCGCGCGCAGGAGCGGCGCGAAAACGGGGTGATCCTTGACCATCCCGACGCCGGCGTCAAAGTTTTTCCGGGCCGGGTCTTCCCTTTTCTTGCCTTGCGACCCGCTCATTTTTTCTTTTCGGCCAGACGCGGCAAGTCGCGCACGATCTCGACCATGAACCAGTCCGGTAGCTTGCCGCCCTCGTCGGGGGCAACGGCCATCTGCGCGATTTCCAGGCTGATGCCGGCAAGGTCCTTCATCATCGTCTTGGCGCGCAGTGAAAAAGCGAGCGTGCTGGGCGAGAGCCGGTTCTTGTCCGCGGGCAATTCCTTGACGAGCTGTGCGCGAAAGCTCTGCGCGAGGAAATAGAGCGCGTCGCGGTCTTTGGGGTCCTGAGGCCATTTTTGTTCGCCGTCGATGATCGCGGAAAGCGCGTAGCGGTTCCGAATCTGCTTTGCGAAGGCGCGAAACTGCGTGGCATGATGTGGCGATAGGCAGCCGAAGGTCAGAATTTCGAGTTGCGTATCGGAAATTTCCTCGCCGTGGCTTTTCAGCGCATCCGAGAGCATATGCCACGAGCGTGGCGTGGAAAACGGCTCCTCGGTCTTGGGCGGCTGCCGCCACAGATGGTCGGGGCGCAGGCCGATGTATTCGAGAATCCAGGGATGAATGTCGTTTTCTCCGGCCCAGTCGAGCCATGCGCGGTGCGAGGCGACGAGTTCGACGTGGAACATGCGGTTGATGAGCGCCGAGGACATCGGCTTTACGATGGCGTTGTCTTGCGCGCGATTTCCTGCGCCGATCACGATCGAGCCTTCCGGTAATCGGTACTCGCCGATGCGCCGGTCATGAATCAGACTGTAGAACGCTTTTTGCACTTCCTGAGAACAGGCGTTCAGTTCGTCGAGAAACAGGCAATACGCTTCTTCCCGCGCGATGGCGCGGGGTGGGCAAAATACACTCTTCCCATCGACGATTTGCGGCACGCCGATGATGTCCTCCGGCGCAAGCTGACTCCCCAGGAGCGAGACGCAGGGCAAATCGAATTCCGCCGCGAACTTCTCGACGATGGACGATTTTCCGATCCCCGGCGCCCCCCAGATAAAAACAGGGCGAATCGTGGCGACATTGACAAGCACATCGAGCAACTGCGCAGGATTGACCGTAACAGGGATTTTCATTGCCTTTTCCTTTCACGCGAGCCGTAGTATGGCGGCACGGAGCGACAAAACGTGTCGCGTGCAAGCTTGACCTTGGCATCGAGAGCTTTCAAGAGTTCAAAAGTCGAACGGTGGATGTCTGGTCGCTTGCTTTCGCGCGGGCCGGCGACGTTCAGCGTTTTCACCTTGTGCTGCCGTAGCCATGCGATGATCCGGGAGACCGTCTCTTCGGAGACGCCGGAATCGACCTGCACGGCAAGGCAGGGCTTGCCCGATTTCTCGGCATAGACCTGGGTCGCCAGCGAGCCGCCGTTGAGATCGCCCAGATTGACGATCAAGGTCGCGTCGCTGTCTATCACGTTGCGGCGGGTACGTTGCCGGTAGCCGCCTTCGTTCATCTCGGTCAATTGGTATTTACGGGGGATGACGCCGTCTTCAGCTATGCGCTTGTGCGGCGCCCAACCGCCGTGCGTATAGCCGTGCTTCATGGCGAAATCCAGCGCGGCGCGATCCGCGCCGGTCTGTCCGCCGGAGACGATGTGCTGGCAGAAGCCTACCGAAACTTGGTCGTCGAACGGAGGCAGGGGGAGGAGGGCGCCGGCGGCGAGAATTTCCACGCGCTCGTCGATACGATGATTGGGATCCTCGCAGGGTTTGTCGTAGACAACGCGATACGCATCACCGACTTCTTTCTTCAAGCGATGCGAGAGGCGCAGACCACGCGCGTGAAAGGTGAGCCAATCCCAGTCGTCGGCGTTGAAGTTCTCGGAGTAAAACGCCGTCCGATCGAACGCGATCGCCCATTTCGTGATTTTTTTCCGAAGCGCATTGGATATCGGAATCGACTCATCCAAATAAGCGCTGTTACCGACATTCAGCCCGACGCCGATTTCGTCGGGACTACTGAGCAGCCAAAGGAAGGGCGCGTTACCGTAGTCGACCATCACGGTGAGGATGGGGATGAAAGGCGTGTTTTCAGGAGGATTCATCATTTTCTTTCCATGCAAGGTGCGAACTTATGGATCACCAGTTTTCCGCCCACTTATCCCAAAACCCTGGCTCGTCGTGGTGCTTGTTTTTCATCGCGACTTCAAGCGGCAAATAGAAAAAAATCGATCCTTCGATCTTGGGCGTCATGTCGTCGTGCGCAAGAAAGCCATCGACCATTTTGTAGGTTGGGTCGTTTTCGTCGAACGGTACGTCGATATGGATTTCTCCGGCATACGATGGCATAGAATTTTCGTCGGCGAATCCGGCACAAGGCCTCCAGCCGATCCCATTTTTGTCCAGCCATCGAATGATCGTCTTGCGGGGCTTGTATTTTTCGTAATCGACACGCTCCGATCGCATGAAAATATCATGGTGGCAAGCTGGGAAATCCACGAACAAGACGTCGCGTCCGAGTTTCCTGGCAATCGCATCGATGTGTTCAAGCAGGAATGGCATGGCTTTCTCCAATAAGCGTTTCTATGAGATCATCACGAGAGGCAGCTCCTTTACACTGGAAGCGATGAGGATTCTTCCCTCCGGTGTGCCTTGATGTGGCGTAGTATGGCAGAGCTTTGCGTCAAGATGTGTCGCGTGCGAGCAGATACGCAGATCGGTAGGCGTTTGTCAAAACTTCGCCAAAATACTTCCCGCAACTTCCGGCAAACCCCTTGCTGCCGTCGTCCGCCACTGAAACGCGATACGGCTCGATGTTTCGTACGGTTGCGGATTGATTTCGACGATCGTAGCGGAAGAGGGCGCTTCATCGACCATCCCGGCCGCAGGATAAACGACGCCGGAAGTTCCGACGATCAGCAAAAGGTCGCAGTCTGCGATGGCATGCCGCGCCTGTTTTACGGTTGTCGTGTCGAGGTTTTCGCCGAACCAGACGACGCCCGGTCGAATATATCCCTGGCATTTCTGACAACGCGGTGGTGTGATCTGGCGTTGCTGTTCTTGGGGCGGCTCGCCGAGTGCGCAGGGTTTACCGCAGGCGGAACAGCGCGCGGCAAAGAGGCTGCCGTGGAGATGCAATACATCCGTCGCGCCGGCGCGCTCGTGCAGGTCGTCCACGTTTTGCGTAATGATTTTGGCATCACGGCGGCGCTGCAATTCCGCGACGGCGACGTGTCCGGGGTGCGGCTGCGCCGCCATGACGATGCCGCGCCGCCATTCGTACCATGCCCAGACGGTTTCCTTGTCGCGCCGCCAAGCGTCCGGCGTCGCAAGATCGCTGGGGTTGTAGGCGTTCCAGAGACCATTTTCGCCGGAACGGAAGGTCGGTATGCCGCTGTCGGCGGACATCCCCGCGCCGCTGAATACGACGATGCGCTTGAAAGGTCGCGCGAGGATGGCGTGCAGTTTGGGAGGCAGGGCATCGGTATTGTGATTGTCTGTCATGATTCGCTCCTGATCTTCTGATTCCTGTTGGGCACGGCACGGCGTGCCCCTACGGAGGTAATCGCCGGAACATACCCTTGCGCTTATTTATCCGCCGCTGTGTTTGGGGTAGCAATGCTCACCCCAACCTATGCGATGCGGGTGGATTTCCGTCCGCGTGAAGATTGACGACGCGCGGTCTCGTAGGGGCACGGCGTGCCGTGCCCTTTCAGGGATCAGATATTTACCGGCGGCGTTGCTGCCAGAGAACAGCAACGAAATGCCGATCGGTTTTCATCTGTCTCCTGTTTCCCGTCTCCTGATTCCTGATGTGCGCCTGCGGAACGTTGGGCATCGCTTCGCTCACCCCAACCTATACCGCCGATGGGCACGGCGCGCCGTGCCCCTACAGTACGGTGACGAGCGTGACCGGCGCGCGGACGCCGACACTCGCGTTTTTACAGCGGATGATCCCCCGCGCGGACGATCGCCAGCGTATTCGTTCCGCCCGCGATGCCGTTGCGTTCTCCGCACGCGAGGACGATCAGGTCGCCTTTTTCGACGACTTTCGCTTCGATCAGCTTCTGCTCGGCGCCCCTGCGTATTTCTTCGGAATTTTCGGTACGTTTTTCCTTGATGAGGATCGGCGTGACCGCGCGATAGAGCGTCATCTTGAGGTGTGTCGCGGGTTCGTACGTCAGCCCGAAAATCGGGATGCCGCAGTTCAGGCGGCTCATCCAGAGCGCCGTCGAACCCGACGCCGTGAACGCGGCGATCGCTTTCACTTTGAGGTGGTAGCCGGCGAAGAGCGATGCCATCGCGATCGTCTGGTCGATCCGGTCGAAGACGCGGTTGAGGAAGTCGTAGTCGAGCGTGATCGGCGCCGATTTCTCCGCTTCGAGGCAGACGCGCGCCATCGCTTCGACGGTTTTGATCGGGTATTTTCCGAGCGCCGTTTCGGTCGAAAGCATCACGGCGTCGGTGCCGTCGAGGACGGCATTGGCGACGTCGGAGACTTCGGCGCGCGTCGGCGTCGACGACGTGACCATCGACTCCATCATCTGCGTCGCCGTGATGACGACTTTGTTCTTTTCGCGCGCGAGGCGGATCATGCGTTTTTGGAGCGCGGGAACCGCCGCGTCGCCCGTTTCGACGGCGAGGTCGCCGCGCGCAACCATGATGCCGTCGGAAGCGTCGAGGATTTCGCCGAGCGCGGCGACGGCTTCGACGCGCTCGATTTTTGCGATCGTCAGCGCGTGGCCGCCGTTTGCGAGCATGAGTTGGCGCGCCATATACATGTCGGACGCGCTTTTCGGGAACGAGACCGCGAGAAAATCCGCGCCGATCTGCGCGGCCGTCCGAATGTCTTCCATATCCTTCGCGGTCAGCGCGGGCGCCGAAAGGCCGCCGCCCTGGCGGTTGATTCCCTTGTGGTCGAGCAGTTCGCCGCCTTCGCGCACGGTCGTGAAGATTTCGCCGTCGACGACCTTGTCGACGTCGAGGACGATTCTTCCGTCGTTGAGCAGGAGAACATCGCCGGCGCCGACGTCGCCCGGAAGGTTTTTGTAATCGACGCCGACGCGCTCCGAGTTGCCGAGTTCGCAATGAATGTCGAGGATGAAGCGCTCGCCGTTCTTCAGGTCGATTCCACCGTTTTCGAATTTCCCGACGCGGATTTTCGGCCCCTGGAGGTCGGCGAGGATTCCGACGGGACGCCCGGTGCGGGCGGAAATCTCGCGGATCGATTCGGCGACGGCGCGGTGTCCTTCGGGCGCGCCGTGAGAAAAATTGAGCCGGACGACGTCGACGCCGGCGCGGATCAGCGATTCTAGAACTTCAGGCGCGCTCGACGCGGGGCCGATCGTGGCGACGATTTTCGTATGACGGGTCATGGCTGTCCTTTCAGTGGTTTGGGCGCCGGTTCCGGGGGATCAATTTTCAAAGCGCGATTCGAGAATCTCGACTGCGGGGAGGCGTTTGCCTTCGAGGAATTCGAGGAAGGCGCCGCCGGCGGTCGAAGTGTAGCCGACCTTGTCGGCGATGCCGAAGGCGTTGATCGCGGCGACCGTGTCTCCGCCGCCCGCGAGCGTGAAAGCGTCCGACGCGGCGATCGCGGCGGCGAGCGCTTTTGTCCCGTTGGCGAAAGGCGGTATCTCGAAGACGCCGACCGGGCCGTTCCAGACGAGCGTTTTCGCGCCGGCGACGATTTCGGCGAGCGCTTTTGCCGATTCGGGGCCGATGTCGAGGATCATCTCGTCGTCGGCGACTTCATCGACGGATTTGACCGTCGCGGTCGCGGTCGCGGAAATCTCTTTCGCGCAGACGACGTCGACCGGAAGCGGGATGCTGGTTTTTTCCATCAAAGCCTTGGCTTCGCCGACGAAGTCGTGCTCGGCGAGCGATTTCCCGATCGGGTGTCCCGCCGCGAGCAGGAAGGTGTTGGCGATTCCGCCGCCGACGACGAGCGCGTCGACCTTGGCCGCGAGCCGTTCGAGGACGGAGAGTTTCGTCGAGACCTTGGCGCCGCCGACGACCGCGAGCATCGGGCGCGCGGGAGAGGCGAGGGCGCGCGTCAGCGCGTCGAGTTCGGACGTGACGCAGGGACCCGCGCACGCGATTTTTGCGTATTTCCCCATTCCGTAAGTCGTCGCTTCCGCACGGTGCGCCGTCCCGAAAGCGTCCATGACCCAGACGTCGCACAGCGCAGCGAGCTTTCGGGAAAGCGCGTCGTCGGATTTTTTTTCGCCCGCGTTGCAGCGCGTGTTTTCGAGAACGACGACTTCACCGGGGGCGACGTTGAAGCCTCCGTCGACCCAGTCGCGGATCAGGCGAATCTTGCATCCGAGCAGTTCGGAAAGCCGCGCCGCGACGGGCGCGAGCGAATCCTCGGGCCGCAGTTCGCCCTCGGTCGGGCGCCCCAGATGCGAAGTGACCATCACGGCCGCGCCATTTTCGAGCGCATAACGGATACCCGGAAGCGCGGCGCGGATGCGCGTGTCGTCGGTGATCGCGCGTTGGTCGTCGAGAGGAACGTTCAGGTCGGCGCGGATGAAAACGCGCTGTCCTGAAACATCGAGGTCGGTCAGTCGTTTGAAAGCCATGGCGTTCCTTGTATGTCCCAGCAAAAGTCCGGCAAGACCGGACGGCAAGGCGTTTAAAGGGGCGATCGCGTCCCTTCAATCGCGTGAAACGTTTTTCGGTCGGCGGGTGTCTCCAGACAGAGTCGGTTTTCGATGAAAATGCGAGCGAGCGCTCGCATTCTCGCCGGGTTCAGCCCGAGATGACGCGAACCATTTCCAGAACCTTGTTGGAATAGCCCCATTCGTTGTCGTACCACGAAACGAGCTTGAAAAAAGTCGGGTCGAGCGCGATCCCCGCGTCGGCGTCGAAGATCGACGTACAGGGGTTTCCGCGAAAATCGGTCGAAACGACTTTCTCCTCGGTATAGGCGAGGACGCCCTTCATCGGGCCTTCCGACGCGGCTTTCATCGCGGCGCAGATGTCTTCGTACGTGGCGTCGCGGTTGAGTTCGACGGTGAGATCGACGACGGAAACGTCCGACGTCGGAACGCGGAAAGACTTTCCGGTGAGCTTTTTATTGAGTTCTGGAATGACGACGCCGACGGCCTTGGCCGCGCCGGTCGTCGCCGGGATGATGTTTTCGAGAATGCCGCGGCCCCCGCGCCAATCCTTCGAGGAAGGCCCGTCGACGGTCTTTTGCGTCGCCGTCGCGGCGTGCACCGTCGTCATCAGCCCGCGGCGGATTCCCCAGATGTCGTGCAGCACCTTGGCGACCGGCGCGAGGCAGTTCGTCGTGCAGGAAGCGTTCGAGATGATCGACTGTCCGGCGTAGGTTTGGTGATTGACGCCGTAGACGAACATCGGCGTATCGTCCTTCGCGGGGGCGCTCTGAACGACTTTTTTCGCACCCGCGTCGAGGTGTTTTTGGCAAGTCTCCTTCGTCAGGAAAAGCCCGGTCGACTCGACGACGGCGTCGGCGCCGACCTCGCCCCATTGGAGTTCCGCGGGGTCCTTGAGCGCCGTCAGGCGGATTTTGCGCCCGTTGACGACGAGCGTATTGCCTTCCACGGCAATTTGACCGTCGAAGCGGCCATGCACGGAATCGTATTTCAGCATGTAAGCCAGATAGTCGGGTTCCAGGAGGTCGTTGATCCCGACGACCTCGATATCGCTGAAATTCTTGAGCGCCGCGCGGAAAACCATCCTCCCGATGCGACCAAAACCGTTGATGCCGAGTCTAATTGCCATAATGTTTTTTCCTTGTTTTTCCTTAGAGTAATCGAATCACGAGCTGGGCGCGGCGACCCTCCGGTGAGACACGGCGCGAGGCCACTCATCCGCCGCTTGAATTATCCACCAAAGAACGGTTTTTTTCCAGACGCCATGCTGGTATTCTCGAAGCCTTTGGGAAAGCCGAAGGTTCAGGGGAGGCATAGCGCGATTATCCCGGAGAAGCCCTGTTGATCTGTCCTTACGCGACCGCCTTGTTTGCCTTGGATTCGAGGTCGGCACACGCTCCCAGGAGATCGTCGAAGGATAAAGCATCGCCCACCATGACTTCATCGGCCAGCATGGCTACGTAGTCTTTGGCGAGCGTGGCTCTGGCCTCGCCGTCGGGGACGATTTTCAGATGCCCTGTGGTCGCGGCCATGTAGTCGATGACTTGGCCGTCGGTATTCTTTTCGATGAAGAAGCAGGACTTGTGGCGGGCGACGGCAATTGCCACTGTACGGTCGGAAATGACGGCGGCGAAATGAGGACTCCGGGCGATTGCGGTCAGATCGTGCCAGTGTCGCGCGTAGCGTTCGCCGTGGATGCGGCCCTGTGCACAAAACACGTGCGCAGCGGTGGCTTTCTCCCAAAAGGTACGCGCGATGCTCGTCACCAGCGGTGAAGCGGAGGGAAACGACACCTCAACGAAATGTGCGGCGATGTCACACACCACCGGGAACACCCGATGCGGTTCGCCGGTGGCGCGGCCACCGAACTCCAGAGTGACGATAGGCGCCACATACCCTGTGCCCTGTGTGAGGGCGGAGTAGTGCAGGAATAGCTTGTCGTTCTCTTGTCCGCCAAGTTCGAGCCGAGCGTTCAGGCGCTCGCGCGCCAAGACCGCTTGAATCACCGGTTGCACGTTCCGCGCGATCCAGTCCGGCAGTCGGTGCCGTACCGCCTGTGTCCATTTGCTCGCCTGACTGCGACTTGCCGGCAATTCCCCGCCTTCACCGATCAAGTCCGGTATCAGCTTGCGTATGTCGCAAGTCAGGTCGATATCTTCGGAAAAGCGGTCGATGACCTTGTAAACCTTCGAGAGCGACGTGCCGCCCTTGAAGCTCAGGTCGACCGACAGTGGCGATTCAAACAGGGTGCGTAGGACCCATACCACCCATACATCCTTTTCGAGCAGGTGGGCAGGGCGGCCGGTTTTCGTACGCCCGTATTCCAGGACTTCACGTTGATCCTTCTCGCTCAGATCGAAAAAGTATTCATTCACGAGCGGCTTCCTCACCGATGGCCTGTGCCATCCATGCGGGCAACATGGCGCGCGCCGAGACCAGCGCCTGCCATTCGGAACGGGGGAGAGAGCGATGCAAGACCGCCAGCGACTCGCCGGCTTGCGTTGATCCGATCCAGGCCAGTGCGCGCACGGCCGCGCCAGCCGGTCGCGCGCCCAGCGCCAGCATCCAGCACGGTGCGTGCTTCACCAGAACTTCCGAGCATCCAAGCTTCAACTTTCGGGTGGGGCCGGAAGTCAGATAAACCTCGCGGACGGGGACTTGCCGCGTCAGGCCCAAGACGTTGGCCGCGCTGGCGCCGTGCGGCACGACGATTTCGCCGCTTCTCTCGGCCAGTGCCTTGACGACCTTCCCGGGAGCGGGAGCGCGCGAACCGAAACGGCCGGGAATCGGGGCGGCGTACGCGCCGCGCGCCACGCGCAACAGCATGCCGACCTTGGCCAGCCGCGAGAATGCCTGATCTACCGCCGACCGACTCCCCAAGTGCAGGAATTCTTTGGGCGACAAAACACCTCCCTCGGAGCGGGAACGAGCTTGTTGAAGAATCGTCTCGGGTAGTGTATTCATGAGCGCTTTTCCTGTGAGAAATAATACATGAGTTTCTGACATAAAGGACGATCCCGGAGCGAAAAATTCGGGAACTCGACACACGACCGCGCGAGCCTCGCTTGGAAATGTCCCGCCGAACTCTTTCTTCCCGAATTCGATGGCGTGCGCTATCATCTTGACTCGCCGCTGACGGCGATGGTCGCAATGAATCACCGGGAACGCCGAAGGTTCAGGGGAGGGGAGGGCATGAGCGTCTATTCGGTAACGCGCATCAAGCAATTCATGGACTGTCTCGTCAACGAGGCGGTGAAACCGCTCGTTGCGAACTGCGAAAACATCGAGACGGTCGAATCGTGGTTCGAGGACGAAGCGAGCCGCGAGCAATACCGCCGCGAATTCATCTATTCGGGGCTGTCCAGATTTTTGAGAGACCCCAGTCTGGTAGATTACAACAAACCGCCTCTCTGGGAGGCGGCGATGGAAAAAGCAGCCGCACTGCACGCGGCGGGAGCTTTTCCCGAACTCGTCTTCCCCGAATCGTCGGCTTGGTTATTTTTTCCAAGCACGTACGCGACGCTGTTCATCCTCGAACAGTACGCCTACGGCGAGGACGTGCGTCTGCGCGAGGGCGACGTTTTTCTGGACTGCGGCGCGTGTTGCGGAGAAACGTCGATCTGGGCCGTCTGTTGCGGCGCCGGACGCTCGTACGCCTTTGAACCGAATCCCGAAGCCTTGCCTTTTCTCGCAACCAACGTCGCGCGCTTCGAGCATGGGGATCGCATCACGCGCGTTCCTTTCGGCGTCGGCGCATCGTCGGCCCGTATGGCGGTCGCGGGCGATCCGAACAATATCGGCGGCGTGCGTCTCGTCGAAGCCAAAGAAGACGCGAACACGGTGCCCGTCGTCGCGCTCGACGATTGGTGCGCGGAAAATTCGGTCAAACCGGACTTCATCAAGATGGACATCGAAGGCGCCGAACCCGACGCGATCCAGGGCGCTGCCAAAGTGATCACGGCGTACCGCCCCAAGCTCGCGATCTGCCTCTACCACCGTCTTTCGGACATGTGGACGATCCCGATCCAGCTCAAACGCCTCGTTCCCGAATACCGCTTCTGGTGCCGGAAAAACGCGCCTATCTGGGAATTCGTGCTTTACGCGTCGATTTGATCTCGTGCGCGGAACGGTGCCGCGCTTGCCGGGCACGTCCCGATGGAATGCGCTTGAACGCTCAAAAAATTGGACAAATCAGAAACCGCGCTTTACAATTTGTCCATGTTTCCACGAGCCATTCTCCCCCTCCTCGAACGTCGCCTGACCGAGTTCCCCGTCGTGGCGCTCACTGGCCCGCGTCAATCCGGCAAGACGACGCTGATGAAGCACGTCGCCGGTTTTCGTCCCTACATCTCGCTCGAAGACCCGGATCACCGCGCCTATGCGATCGAGGACCCGCGCGGTTTTTTGGCGCAATTCCCCGATGGCGCGGCGCTCGATGAGGTGCAGCGTTGTCCGGCGCTTTTCTCGTACTTGCAAGGCATCGTCGATACGGATGGACGCGCCGGTTTATTCCTCCTCACCGGGTCGCAACAATTCGGTATGATGGAATCGATCACCCAATCGCTGGCGGGGCGCATCGCTCTTCTGCGGTTGTGGCCGTTTTCACTCGCTGAATTGCAGGCGGTCGACGCCGCGCCCGCCGACGTGGACAGCTTGCTCTTCAAAGGGCTTTTCCCGCGCCTTTACAGCAGAAAGATCGACCCCGCCGCGTGGTTCTCCAATTACGTCGCCACCTATCTGGAACGCGATGTGCGGCAACTTCTCAAGGTCCAGAATCTCGCGCTCTTCCAGCGTTTCGTCGTTCTGTGCGCCGGACGCGCGGGTCAGTTGCTCAACATCGACGCGCTGGCCTCGGATGCCGGCATTTCGCGTTCGACCGCCAATGGCTGGCTTTCCGTCCTCGAAGCCGGTCATGTCATCTTTATTGTGCGGCCGTGGTTTTCCAATATCGGCAAACGTCTCGTCAAAACGCCGAAACTCTATTTTTGCGATACCGGCCTCGCGGCGTGGCTCTTGGGCGCGAAAACGCGCGACTACGTGGCGGGTCTGCCGCAACGCGGCGCGCTGTTTGAAAACTGGGTGATGATCGAGTTGCTCAAAGCACACGCCAACGCCGGAATCCCGCCGCGTCTTTTTTTCCTGCGCGACAAAAGCGGGCACGAAATCGACGCGATCGTGCCAACGGCGCCGGATACATTCGCCGCGATCGAAGTCAAGGCGGGAGAAACCGTGGCGGCGGATTTTTTCAAAGGGCTGGACTATTGGCGGAAAAACCTTCCCGGCCAAACGCTTCACCCCTGGCTCGTCTATGGCGGCGGCACACCGCAATCGCGCGAACGAGGTCGCGTCGTGCCGTGGAACGCCCTCTCGCCCCTGCTCGAAACCTTGTTCTCCGAACCGGAAAGGGAATCGTCATGATTGCCGGAAAAGGAATCAGACCGCGGCCAATTCGAGCTTGCCCACACGATTCAGGTCCACTTGCTGTCGGGCTACCCATAAGTCATGGGCATCCTGCATGGCGAGCCAGCTTTCGGGAGAACGTCCAAGCGCCTTGGAAAGACGGAGCGCCATTTCAGGCGTGACCCGACTGGTACCCCGATTCCTTTTCCAGTTCGTTCATGCCGAGAAGACGAGCCGCAGACAGTACAGGTAGTACGGCAAGGCGAGTCGACAAAGGAAGGGACGGACTGGAAAAGGAATGAGAATGCGGCTCAAGGTGGAAGCCGCCACGTTGAGCTTGTCCGCAAGCGTACGTCCGCTGATGCCGTTGGGATCGAGGTAAACCTCGGTGATGAACTCACCGGGATGGGGAGGGTTGTACATGGGCATCACTTTCCACCCTTGTCGGTGACCTTCAGTCCTTCTTCGGCTGCCCAGGCGAGTAGGGCGGTCTTCGTCGCTTTTTCCTCGTACTGATACCACTCTTCAAGACGATCGGCGCGTTCGAGCAAATCCTTGAACCGCGAGTATGCGCCTCGGTGGCGGAAGCAGTCCCAAACTCTGTCCTCCTGTTCGGAGCAATACTCGTACACGAACCGGAACACCAGGTCGCGCCCAAGGTCGAGATCGTTCTTGTGGGGGACGGCGCAATACAGGGTGGGGTCTTCTATGTCTTCTGGAAGTTCTTCTCCGGTCTCGTCCACTTCGGAGGCGTAGAAAATTTCTCCGGTTGCTCTGGAAATCAACGCGCTACTCTCAAAGGGAGCGCCCGACGAGACCCACATGAGCGCAGACTCCAGATCGTCGAATGTTAGCGAAAACTCGTTGGACATGGGTTCTGGTTCCTTTTCAAAACCGCCTTGATCGACTTCACTTTGCATGAAGATTTTGCGGAGTATAGCTCACCACGAATCCTGCGGGCTACGCCGTGTATCGGGGTGATGTGCCCCGACAAAGATCGGTGAGGAAGGCGGGGGAGAACATCGGCGCTTGCACGGCATGGATTTGAAATCACCGGACGCTACGCGGCATGAGGCCGCGCGGAGTCCGGCGGATCGTGAATGACGCTCAGCGAATTCATTGCCCCGCAGGTTCGGGCATTTTTGCCCGCAGCATGTTCAGAAAATGTTCGCTCGGTTTGTCAACGGCGCCGGAGGGCAGACCGACGACCGCTCCGTTACCGATACCCTGCGCGCGCGCCTTGGCGACCATGCGCCACGCGTCGCTGTATTGTCCACGCCAGTAGTAGGCGGTTGCCCACGAACTATAGATGTATCGCTTGTCCGGCTCGATTTTCTCCGCCTTCTCGTAAAGCGCTTCGGAACGGGCGATCAATTCCCCTTTTGCGGAAGGAGAGAGCGTCTTGTCGCTGATCGCACAGAGTGTGACGATTCGCCCCGCGTCGGGATAGATTCCCTGAAACGTCGGCGGGTTGAGCGCAAGCGCCTTTTCCATCATTTTCATCGCATCGCAGGGTTTTCCCTGCTCGTGCAAAATGGACGCAAATCCCGCATAGATTTCGGGATTGTCCGGGTTCAGAAGCCACGCTTGGTTGAATCTTCTCATCGCCATGCCGAGTTGATCTTGGTGATAGAACGCATACGCCTGATTGACCCACCGCGCGGCGGCCTTCTCGCGTGAGCCAAAATGCGCCGTGACGTCGGATATGAATTTTTCATCCGCCGCTTTTAGTTCCGGAACTTTCGACCGGTCCATCCCTGCGTACATGGGAACTTCGTCGATTCTCGTGCCTCGGTTTACAGGAGCTGTCACCAAACAGGCGGAGAGCAACAAGACCCCGCCGAAAGTGCATGTGTATCTGATGAGCTTCATTTGATCCTCCATATGATGTAGAAATTAACCGTGCCGGTACGTTTGTTCGTGGCGGCTCGAATGAATGAGCGATTGGCTATGGCGGCGGGAGAACTTGTTTTGGCGCATTTTCTTCCGGCTCTTTCATCGACTCCGCACTTCAACCGGGATTTTTCCTGACCTCGATCTTTCCGCTGCGGATGCCTTCGATGAGTGTGTCGACGTTTCCGTCTTTCGGGTTGCGGCGTTTGTAGTCTTCAAAGCTTTTCATCGCCCGGGCTTTATCGCCAAGCGCCAGATGCGTCATCCCGATGGCGTAGGCGGCGTCGACGACGCCAAGCGAGAGCGCCTTTTCGAGATACGGAAGGGCTTCTTTGGACTTTCCCGCGCCGACGAGGAAAGCGCCGTACGCGTAGTTGCCTCGCGGATCGGAAGGCTTGGCGGCGAGCAACTTGAGGAAGATCGAATCGGCCTTTTCAGCCGCTCCCGGAATGTCGAGATTATGACCCATGCTGTTGAGGTATGCAGCGCGAAAGAGAAGTTCAGGGTTTGGATCCGGAACATTGATCAGAATGTCGAGCATCCCGGACAATGTTCTCACATCCCGGATCGCGCGCTGCTTGTCTTCCTGCGTATCGAATTGCGGCGGATAGTTTTTCGCGTGCGCCGACAGATCGTTCAGCATTTGATCGAGATACGCGCCGTCGAAGCCGTATTTTTTCCCCGAAGGCGTTTCCGAAACCGTGAGCAAGCGTTTGGGATCGTGGTTTCCGTACTCTCTGGCGCTTGCGCTGAAGGCGACGAGTACGGCGAGAAGAGCGAAAAGCAGTTTATGCATGGGTGGGACGCCTGGTGTTCAGTATGTGCCTGGACAGGCGAATGCTCTGCCTCCGGAAGGCGGAGGACGCAAAACCGCATACGTCATCGTGTTGATTTCATTCATCTTTGACCCCGTGTCCGAAACCGGATTCAACCTGCCGCCCGAATTTCCGGGGCGGCTTGGTGAGCGTTTTCGTCTGCGGCACTATAGCATAAGGGCGGAAGGGAGATCGCGTCGCCGCCTCCCCCGGGTGCGCCGCGTCCTCCAAAAAAACACTTGGGAAACTCCCGCAAACGCGAGCGACTTCGATATACTTTTTGGGACGTCGCCGCCGACCGGGAGGAATCACCGGGAGAGGCGAAAAATTTCGGGAAAGGGAAGGGAAGCGCATGAGCGTCTATTCGGTAACGCGCATCAAGCAATACATGGACTGCCTCGTCAACGAGGCGGTGAGGCCGCTGATTACGCAGTGCGAGAGTATCGAGCAGGTCGAATCGTGGTTCGAGGACGAAGCGAGCCGCGAGCGCTACCGCCGCGAACTCGTTTTCATGGTTTTGAGGAACCTCCTGCGGCACGATGACCTCGTCAGAGACTACGC
>JAISDL010000087.1 GCA_031264825.1 Accumulibacter sp.
GTCTGTATTTACAAAACTTTTTCGCGCGTATCCGTGTTTCGCGGTTCTTGTCTTCTGATTCCTGATCCCTGACATCTGATCCCTGAACCCTGAAGTGGCTTGCGCTTCGCGCAAGCGAGGTGTTGGGCATCGCTCCGCTCACCCCAACCTATGCACGCTGGGCGTGTGGGCATCTTGCCCGCCTCGTGGATTTTTCTCCGGCGGCGAAGCCGCTGCTGACTGATCTGTCTCCCGTCTCCTGACATCTGTCTCCTGATCCCTGACATCAGGGATCAAGTTCCTCCACCCTTTGTCGACGTCGCCTTGCCCTGCGGCGTCTGTTGGTTTATAAACGGAACAAACGCGCGACGCCGCGCTGATCGAGAAAGGAATAAACCTCATGGATACCGTCGAACTCCTGCAACACCTCGTCCGCATGGATACCTGCGCCGCGGGGGAAAAACCGGCGCTGCGCTTTCTGGCCGATCTGCTTGAACCCGCGGGTTTTTCCTGCCGCTTCGAGGACTACCTCCCGGAGGATCAAAGACCCGACGCGTGCAACCTCTACGCCGTCCTGAACGAAGGCGCGCCGGGGCCGGCGCTTCTTTTCGGCGGGCATATCGATACCGTGCCGATCGCCGCGGCGCCGTGGAGTGTTCCGCCTTTCTCCGCGGAAATACGCGGCGACCGTCTCTTCGGGCGCGGCTCCGTCGACATGAAGAGCGGTCTCGCCGCTTTTGTCTCGGCGTCGATCGAAGCGGCGCCGCGCATCGAGGACCGCGAACTGATCCTGCACATCTACGGCGGCGAGGAGCACGGTTGCCTCGGCTCCAAAAAAGCGAAAAAAACGATCGCCGCGTCTTCAGCCGCCGCGGCGATCATCGCCGAGCCTACGAACGCGCGTCCGCTCGTCGGGCATCGCGGCGCGCTCTGGCTCAATTTGCGGACGCGCGGCGTCACCGCGCACGCGAGCATGCCGGAGAAGGGCGAAAACGCGCTTGTGAAAATCCTGCCCGTCGCCAATCGTCTGCTCGACTACCGGCTCCCCGACGTGTCGCATCCCCACCTGGGAACCGGGACCTTCGTCGTCTCGACGCTCCACGCCGGACTCAACAGCAATTCCGTCCCCGACAGCGCGCTGCTCACGCTCGACATGCGGACGGTTCCAGGGCAAATGTCCGCCGAGATTCTCAAGGAGATTGAAGAGATCGTCCGCGGCGAAGCGAGCATCGAAACGACCGTCGACCTGGAGTCGGTCTGGACCGACCCGGAACTTCCGTGGGTAAAGCGTGTCCGCGAGATTTGCGGCGGTCTCCTCGGAGACACCGTCGGAATCGAAACCGTCGCTTTTTTCACCGACGCCGCGCCCGTGCGCGACGCGCTCCCCGGACTCCCTGTTATCATTCTCGGGCCGGGTGACCCGACGCTCGCGCACAAAACCGACGAGTCGTGTTCGGTCGCGCAACTCCATACCGTTCGAACGATGTACGCCGAAATCCTCCGCGACTGGTATGGGGTGTGAGCGCGCGCTTCCGTCTGCCATGCTGAGCCTCGACTGAATCTGGAATCTGGAAAGTACGCTTGGAAGCGAGATGCGGAACACCTCTTGCCTTTCGTCCCTTCGAATCTGCGTCGTATGGCTCGCCGTGCTCGCGCTTGCGGCCTGCGGAGGTTTGCCGTCTGAACCGTCGGTCGCACCGCGCCGCGCGAGGGTGAGTAGCGAAAAGGGGCGCGATGTCGTTCTGTTTGCGATGGGCCTGATCGACGTCGCGTACCGTTTCGGCGGGAAAAATCCCGAAGCCGGCCTGGATTGCAGCGGGATGGTGAGCTACGTCTATCGGGAAGCCATCGGCCTCAACGTGACGGGCCGCGCCGTCGACATCGCGCGCAAGGGCAGGCCGATTGGCAGAAGCGACCTTCGACCGGGCGACCTCGTTTTTTTCAATACGCTGAACGCGCCGTTTTCGCACGTCGGTATCTATATCGGCGAGGAGCGTTTCATCCACGCGCCTTCGACCAACAGCCGCGTCCGCATCGAATCGATGCGGTCGAGCTATTATGCGAAGCGCTTTCACGCCGCGCGCGCGTATTTCGACGATTGATCACGCGCCGAGCCTGAAAGCGTGTATTCTTATAGCGATCGATCGCAATGAGTTATGAGAATCTCCGCCGCCACCATCACCCTGTCCAGCAAGTTTCAGTTATCCATCCCCAAGGCCGTGCGCGAGGAGCGACGCTGGGAAGCTGGGCAGAAGTTCGTCATCATTCCCAAAGGCAAGGGCATGTTGGTGATGCCGGCGCCCGAACTCGACGAATTGGCCGGCATCGCCAAGGGCGCGTGCAAAGGGGGTTACCGCGACCGTGAAGATCGTACCTGACAGGGAAATACCCGGTACTCTCCGGTACTCGCTTCCGTTCGGAACGCCCTGATCGATAAAAAGACCAGGCTTGGCCGGAAAAAACCTCCTTCGCGTCAGAAGTGGTACGCAGACTCGCCGTGCGAGGTGATGTCGAGGCCCTCGCGCTCTTCTTCTTCGGGGACGCGTAAACCGACGACGGCATCGACGAACTTGTAGGCGACGAAGGAAACGACGCCCGACCAGACGACAGCGGTCAAAACGCCCCAAGTCTGACTGAGCATCTGCGCGGCCATATCGTATTCGCCGACGCTTTGGGTGACGTAATCGTAGACCCCCGACCCGCCGAGCGACGGTGAGCAGAAAATCCCGGTCAGGAGAGACCCAAGGATGCCGCCGACGCCGTGGACGCCGAAGACGTCGAGCGAATCGTCCGCATTCAGTATTCGTTTGAGACCGTTGACTCCCCAGAGGCAGACGACGCCGGCTGCGAGGCCCATGAAGATCGCGCCGCCGACGCCGATGAAGCCCGCGCCCGGTGTGATCGCGACGAGACCGGCGACGGCACCCGACGCCGCGCCGAGCATCGAAGGTTTGCCCTTGAAGACCCACTCGGTAAACATCCACGAAAGCGTCGCACACGCGGTCGCCACCCAGGTGTTGAGCATCGCAATCGCCGCGCCGCCGTTGGCTTCGAGCGCGGAACCCGCGTTGAAACCGAACCAGCCGAACCACAAGAGCGAAGCGCCGACCATCGTCAGGCTCAGGCTGTGCGGCGCCATCGAGTCGCGCGCGTAGCCGACGCGCTTGCCGACGAGGTAGGCGCCGATCAGGCCGGCGACCGCCGCGTTGATGTGCACGACGGTGCCGCCCGCGAAGTCGAGCGCGCCTTTCTGAAACAGGAAGCCCGCCGTCGCGGTTGCGGCTTCGGCGGCCGCGGCGTCCGTATAGGCGTCGGGGCCGGGCCAATACCAGACCATGCGCGCCATCGGCAGATACGAGAAGGAAAACCACAGGAACATGAAGAGCAGGACGGCGGAGAAGCGGACACGCTCGGCGAAGGCGCCGACGATCAGCGCGCAGGTGATCGAAGCGAACGCGCCCTGGAAGACGATGTAGGTGAATTCCGAGAGGTAGACGCCCTTGCTGAAAGTTCCGGCGACCGAATCGACCGTGACGCCCGAAAGGAGGATTTTATCGAAGGAACCGAAAAAACTGCCCCCTGCGGAGAAGGCGAGCGAGTAGCCGAATACGACCCATAAAACGCTGATCAGCGCGAAGGTGATGAAGACTTGCATCAGCACGGAGAGCATGTTCTTGGAGCGAACGAGACCGCCGTAGAAGAGCGCGAGTCCGGGGATCGACATGAGGATGACGAGCGCGGCGGATACGAGAATCCACGCGTTGTCGGCCTTGCTGACGGCCGGCGCGGCTTGGGCCAAAGCCGGCGAAGAGAGGAGAGCGGCGCAGGCCGGGACGATCAATGCGGCGAGATTTTTTTTCATCGAAAACGACTCCGGTTGGAACGATGGCAAGGGGAAAGGATCAAGGGGAGGGCGAAATGGAAAAGGAATCAGAGGGCATCTTCGCCGGACTCGCCGGTACGGATGCGGATGACCTGTTCGAGTTCGAAGACAAAGATTTTTCCGTCGCCGATTTTTCCGGTAACGGCCGTTTTTTCGATCGCCTCGATCACCTGCTCGACGAGAGAATCCCCCACCGCCGCGTCGACTCTGACCTTCGGCAGAAAATCGACGACGTATTCGGCACCGCGATACAGTTCGGTATGGCCTTTTTGCCGACCGACGCCCTTGACCTCGGTGACCGTGATTCCCTGAACGCCGAGGTCGGCGATCGCCTCGCGCACCTCGTCGAGTTTGAAGGGCTTGATGATTGCGGTAATCAGTTTCATGAAAGTTCGACTCCAAAGTTCGGCTCCAGAAGCCTTCGACGAACTATTAGCACGAGGCGTGCCATAGGCGTTTTTCTGCTGAAAACGCCGGTGTTTCGCGGAGATTGGGCGGCGCGCGCACTCTTTTGGGGCGGGGCCGGAGCAAAAGGCACTAAAACGGAGAGGTACTTTCGAGATCTGGCGCGCCGGACGAAAGATGAGGCATCCGGCAAGGTCGTCTCGTGGTGAAGATCGGGAATCGCGCTACCTCAAGCGCTTTCGTTTGATTTCCGGTGGCGTTGCCGCATTGGCGCGCCGCTCGCCGGTAGGCGCGAGGGAAATATGTTCCAAAGGCTCGAATAACTCAGCGAGCGTTACGCCGAGTGCGTAGCATACGTTCGCCAGCGTTTCCATTGACGGATTTGCTACACCTCGCTCTATGGCGGAAATGTAGGTTCTATCTACGTGGGCGTCGAAAGCCAATGTTTCCTGAGATTTGTCGACCGTATGGCGGCATTCCTTGACTCTTTTGCCAAGTGCGGCGCAGATCGGCGCCGGCTCTCGGTGTTGCGGGATTGGGGGCTTGACGTTCATAACTGCCAGCATGCCTAGTCGTAGACTGATTAACGACGTTGTAGACACAACAATTATTGACGTATAAACTCTACATATCGTCCAGGATTTGATCGTATTCAACAGATGGCGGTCATTTACGGAAAGCGAATTGACGACAGAGGAGAACGTTCGGCGCCTTCCGGGATGTATCGACCCCGTATCCGATCCGGCGAATCAGTGGCTCGATGTCGTCAATCGCGCCAAATAGTCGGCCAGTTTGTCTGACTGATTTTTTACCAACCTAAAAGGAGGGGGAACAAAATGGGGAATTACGTGCAAGGCTCTCTGATTTCTGGAGAAAAAGTCGAAGTGGAAGCGAGTGTGTCGTGGGCCAGTCAGCTCTGGTGGTTTGTGTTCGCCGCCATTTTTATCTCGCAAGTGCCACCCATATATTTCATCGTGCCGCCCATGCTTTTCATCGCGACCGCCGTCCTCAACGTGCTTACGACCGAACTTGCCGTGACCAATAAAAAAGTGATCGGCAAAGCGGGTTTCATCCGCCGCACTTCGATCGACTTGCAGCTTTCCAAACTCGAATCGATCGTACTTGACCAAGGTGTCATCGGTCGGATTTTCAATTTTGGCACAGTCGTGGTGCGAGGCACGGGAGGCAACGAGGTGGGCATCCCATACATCAAGTCGCCACTCGAATTCCGCCGCTCCGTCATGAGTATTGTGGATCAGCAAACAGCGCATTCCTCGTAGTTCCCGTCTCCGTTGCAATACCAAGTCAGAAGCGTTGAATATCTGGCTGGCAATTTTTCAATTATGAAAGAGCGAAAATGAAACGTACAAACAAGGTCTTGCTGGCAACGATCGCTCTGGCGGCCAGCTTCCTGATCGGCTGCGCAGAGGAAGTGCACACGGTCGATTGGTACACGGAACACAAGGCGGAACGT
>JAISDL010000037.1 GCA_031264825.1 Accumulibacter sp.
ATGAACATGACGGACGAAGAGATTCTGGAAAAAATCAGGGAGATCCTGTCGGAATCTTTCGAAATCGCCCCGGAGACGGTCTTCCCGGAAACGAAGCTTTTTGAAGACCTCGACCTCGACAGCATCGACGCCGTCGATCTGGCGATCAGGGTTCAGGAAATGACCGGAAAACGCATCAAGCCGGAAGACTTCAAGAGCGTCCGAAGCGTCCGCGACGTCGTCGATACGGCGCGGCGGCTCATGGCCGTCCCCGATTGAGCGTTTTTCTCCGGGGACGATGAACGCGAACACGAGCGCATGGAACGGCGGTGGGCGCGCGTTGCGCTTCCTTTTCTGGCTCTCCTATCCCTTGCTCATCTTTTTCGGCTTGCGTTTCTTCGAGCCGCGCCACCTGGCCCTGCTGCTCGGCGGCTTCGTCCTGCTCCGCAACATCCGTTCGGTGAAACGCTTCGTCGCGGGGCGTTCGCGCATCGACGCGGTCGTCTTTTTCAGCTTGCTCCTGTTTTCCGCGGCGGTCGCGCTGTCGAACGATGAATTCATCCTGAGGCTCTACCCCGTCGTCGTCAATCTCGGCTCCCTCGCCTTGTTTGCCTTCTCGCTCGTTGTTCCGCCGTCGATCGTCGAGCGCATCGCGCGCCTCTCCGAACCGGACCTCTCGGAGGCCGGCGTCGTTTATACGCGGCGCGTGACCTGCCTCTGGTGCGTCTTTTTCGTCTTCAACGCGTCGATGGCGGCTTATACGGTGTTTTACACGAGCCGTGAATTCTGGGCCTTGTACAACGGCTTGATCGCCTACCTCCTGATGGGTGCGCTGTTTGCGGGCGAGTGGTGCTGTCGCCGTCATCTTCGACGCGACGCGGCAAAAGAGCGGTGAGCGGCGTGCGAAAGACGATTCCCCTGCATTCGCTGTTCTCTGAGGGGCGGCCGGATGATTTCCCGGTATTCCACGACGGCGCGCGGCTTGTCACATGGCGCGAGTTTTACGGGCGCGTTTTGCGAGCTTCCGGCGCGTACGCAAGGCGCGCGGAGTCGTCGTGGCTCCTGGACGGCGACGATTTCCCGCAATTTGCCGTCGACCTCTTCGCGCTCCTTTATGCGGGCAAGCGCGCGATCGTCCCGCCCAACACCCTGCCCGGAACGCTGAGGGCGCTTTCGGAGGCGGGCGCGTTTGAAGCGCGCTGTTCCGAAGCGACGCCGGAGGAGGACGGCGCGCGGCGCCTGGAGGCGATCGACCCGAAAGCCGCGTTCATCGACCTCTATACGTCGGGGAGCACCGGCGAACCCAAAAGGATCCCGAAGACGCTCGCGCAGTTCGAGACCGAAGTCGCCGTCCTCGAATCACGCTGGGGCGCGGAAGTCGGCGCGTCGTCGATCGTTTCGACTTCACCGCATCAGCATATCTACGGCCTGCTTTTCCGGCTCTTCTGGCCGCTTTCGGCGGGCCGGACTTTCGACGCCGTGATGTGTTCGCACCCCGGTATGCTCAAGGAGCGCCTTTTCGCGTTTCAGGACGCCGTCCTCGTCTCGAGCCCCGCGCAACTCTCGCGCCTGCCCGAACTCGTCGATCTTGCCGGTTTTGCGCCGATCCCGAAGATGATTTTCTCGTCGGGCGGGCCCTTGCCGGGGGCGGTCGCCGCACAGTTTTACGCGCGCTGGGGACGCGCGCCGCTCGAAGTTTTCGGCAGTACCGAGACCGGAGGGATCGCTTGGCGTGCGCAGACCGGCGAGTCCGGTTCGGAGTGCTGGACACCTTTTGGCGGGATCGACATCCAGCAGTCGGAGTCCGGCGCGCTCGTGCTGACCTCTCCTTACCTCGGAATGCGTCCTCATGAAATGGAAGACCGGATCGCGCTCCTGCCCGACGGGCGCTTCCGCTCGCTCGGCCGGCTTGACCGCGTCGCCAAGATCGAGGAAAAGCGCGTATCGCTCCCCGAAATGGAAAACCGGCTCTGCGAATACCCTCACGTCGTCGAGGCCGCCGTGATCCCCCTGTCGGGTCGCCGGAAAAGCCTCGGCGCGGCGCTCGTGCTCGACGCCGAGGGGCGGCGGCGTCTCGCGACCGAAGGGCGGCGCGCCGTGATCGACTCCTTGCGGCGGCGCCTTGCCGAAAATTACGAGGACGTGCTCATTCCACGTTACTGGCGCTTCCCGGAAAGCCTGCCTTTGAACGAACGCGGGAAGATTTCGGACGACGCGCTTTTCAAGCTTTTCGCAAACCGGGAAGCGGGCGCTTTCCTTCCGGTCGTCGTAAAGGAAATACGCGACGAAGGGACGCGCGACGCGATCGTCTTGGAAATCGACGTTCGGCGTGTCCTCGCGTATTTCGCGGGGCACTTCCCCGAAATGCCGATCCTCCCCGGCGTCGTCCAGGTCGATTGGGCGGTACGCTACGCGAAAAAATATTTTTCGGTCTCGGAAAAATTCGCTTCGCTGGAGAACGTCAAATTCCTCGCGCTCGTCGTTCCGGACATCCGTTTGCGCCTGACGCTCACCTGGAACGAGGCGTCGAAGGCGCTCGACTTCGCTTACGCCGACGCGCGCAAGCGCTATTCGAGCGGGCGCCTCGTTTTCGGCGAGTCCGCGCCCGCGTGATCGCCAGCGGAATGAATTTCAGGCTCTGCTTCCTGATCCCGATCTTCAATCATTGGAAAAGCATACGCGCGACGCTCGAGTCGCTTTTTCGATACGGTGACGACGTCTACATCGTCGACGACGGCAGCGATGTACAAACGCAGGCCGTATTGAAAGAACTCGCGGCGGATTTTCCCTCCGCGCGGCTCATCCGGCTGCCGGAAAACCGGGGGAAGGGCGCGGCGGTCATGCGCGGGATGCGAGAGGCCTTGCGTGACGGTTTTACGCACGCGCTGCAAATCGACGCCGACGGCCAGCACGACCCCGACGACGTTCCACGGTTTATCGCGCTCGCGAGGGAGAATCCCGACGCTCTCGTCTGCGGCAGACCTCTCTACGACGAATCGGTTCCGAAGAAACGCCTGTACGGTCGCCGCATCACGCATTTCTGGGTCGGCGTCGAAACCCTGCGCCTCGGAGTTCCCGACTCGATGTGCGGCTTCCGGGTCTATCCGCTGGCGAGTGCCTGCCGTCTGATCGAGCGCGTCCGCCTGCCGGAACGCATGAGTTTCGATGTGGAAATCCTCGTCCGCATGCTCTGGGAAGGCACGCCGACGAGGGAAGTCCCGACGCGCGTCGTCTACCCCCCGGAGGGGGTTTCGCATTTCGACATGCTCCGGGACAACATCAGGATTTCGTGGGCGCACACGCGCCTCTTCGCCGGAATGCTCTTGCGCGCGCCGCGCCTCGTTTCAGGGAAGTTTTTCGCGCGCGACGCGGGGAATCGTCGCTGGTCGGAATTCGCCGAACGCGGCTGCGGGGTCGGCCTGACGTGTTTTGTCGCGGTTTACCGTCTGTTCGGAGAGCGCGCGGCGCGCGTTCTCGTCTACCCCGTCGTCGCGTATTTCTTTCTCACCGGAAGGCGCGCGCGCGAAGCGTCGATCGCTTACCTGCGGCGCGTCGGTTTCCCCGACCCCGGGCTTTCGGCGAGTTTCAAACACATGCTTTCCTTCGGGCGCGCGCTCATGGACAGGCTCGCCGCGTGGATGGGAAAGGATTTCGAAGCGCGGATCGATTTTCCCGACCGCGCCGAACTCGCGCGAATCGCGGAAAGAAAAGTCGGCGCCGTGTGGATCGCCTCGCACCTCGGCAGTATCGAACTCATGCGCGCCGTCGCCGCAAAAGAGGGCGTCGCGGTCAACGCCGTCGTCTATACCGATCACGCGCCGCGCTTCAACGCGATCGTAAAACGCGCCAACGCCGATTTTGCGCTCAATCTCGTCCAGGTCTCGCGTATCGGGCCCGAGACGGCGATCGCGCTCAAGGAAAAAGTCGAACGCGGGGAACTCATCGTCATCGTCGGAGACCGCACACCGCCCTTTGAAACCGGCCGGGTTCTGCCGATCCGGTTTCTCGGCGAAGACGCGCCTTTTGCGCAAGGGCCTTTTATTCTGGCTTCCTTGATGGCTTGTCCGGTATATTTATTCTTTTGCCTTCGGCAAGGGGAGCGTTTCAGGGTACATTTGGAACGTTTTGCCGATAAAATCGAGCTGCCGCGCAAGGAACGCCGCGCGCGTCTCGAAGACTGCATGCGGCGATACGCCGAACGGCTCGAACACCATTGCCGGAGTGCGCCGCTGGAATGGTTCAATTTTTACGATTTCTGGCGAAACGAAAACTGAAAAACAAGAAGCGGCAACCCGCCCGCGCACGATGATCCCCTGAAAGCAGTGGGGCCTAACGGAAAAAAGCAGGGTTTTACTTTTTGACGAACACTTATGATGAAAAAACCTGATTTATCCGAAGAGGTCGTCGTCGGCGACGCTCGGCTACGCATCGAGGACGTCGTACGCGTCGCAACGGGAGAAGCGTCGCTCGTCCTCTCCGGCCGTCCCGGGTTCCGCGACGCGATCACGCGCGGCGCCGAGTATCTCGCGCGCCTTCTGGTCGACGACGGCATCGTCTATGGCGTCAACACGGGCTACGGCGATTCGTGCACCGTCCGCGTTCCGCCGGGTCTCGTCGCAGAACTTCCGCTCCATCTCTTGCGTTACCACGGCTGCGGTCTCGGCGAATACCTCGACGAGGATTCGACGCTCGCCGTCCTCGTCTGCCGTCTGAATTCGCTCGCGCAGGGCTACTCGGGCGTGCGCTGGGTGCTTCTCGAACAACTCGAAGCGCTGATTCGGAACCGCGTGCTGCCCTTCATCCCCTCGGAAGGCTCGGTCGGCGCGAGCGGAGACCTGACGCCGCTTTCCTACGTCGCCGCGGCGCTCGTCGGCGAGCGCGACGTTTCTTTCAAGGGTCAAACGCGGAACGCCGCCGACGTGCTGAACGAACTCGGCCGCGCCCCGCTCACCCTCGCGCCGAAGGAGGGTCTCGCGCTGATGAACGGGACGGCGGTCATGACGGCGCTCGCGTGTTTCGCCTGGACGCGCGCCGAATACCTGACGCGGCTTTGCTCCCGCCTGACGGCGCTTGCGGTGATCGCGCTTTCCGGGAATCGCGGGCACTTCGACCCCCGGCTTTTCGCCGCGAAACGGCACGCCGGGCAGAACGAGGCGGCCGCCTGGATCTTCGACGATCTCGATTCCGCCGAAACGCGCGCCGCCCGCCTGCAGGACCGGTATTCGATCCGCTGCGCGCCGCACATCATCGGCGTCGTCCGCGACGCGCTCGGCTGGATGCGCCGCGATATCGAGAACGAATTGAACAGCGCCAACGACAATCCGCTGATCGACGCGGACGGGGAAGCGATCCTGCACGGCGGGCATTTTTACGGCGGGCACATCGCTTTTGCGATGGACGCGCTGAAAACCGGCGTCGCCAATCTCGCCGACTTGATCGACAGGCAACTCGCGCTGCTCGTCGATGCCCGTTACAACAACGGCCTTCCCGCGAATCTGTCGGGGAGTTCCGCCGAGAGGGCGCCGATCAACCACGGCTTCAAGGCGGTTCAGATTGCCGTCTCGGCGTGGGCGGCCGAGGCGCTGAAGCTGACGATGCCCGCGAGCGTCTTTTCGCGCTCGACCGAGTGCCACAATCAGGACAAGGTCAGCATGGGGACGATCGCGGCACGCGACGCCTTGCGCGTCCTCGAATTGACCGAACAGGCCGCCGCCGCGCTGGCGCTCGCGTGCGCCCAGGGCGTCAAGTTGCGCCGGAGGCTCGCCCCGGCGGATTTCCCAGAAATGAAGGCGGCGCCCAAGGACTTCGTCGAAGACCTCTCGCGCCGCTTCGATTTTGTCGAAGAAGACCGAGCGATGGAGGGCGAGTTGCGCGAAATGACGTCGATGATCCGCAAACACTCATGGGAGCTGTATCCTGATGAATGAGCTGTCGGCCAGCGTCGAAGTCGAAGTCCCGTTTTACGACGTCGACGCGATGAATTTTGCCTGGCACGGGAATTATTTCAAATACTTCGAGCTTGCGCGTTGCGCGCTGCTTCGCCTCATCGACTACGACTATCCTCGGATGAAAGCGTCGGGGTATCTGTGGCCGATCGTCGAGACCCGCGTCAAATACGTCCGTCCGGCGACGTACGGGCAAAAGCTGCGCGTCGAGGCGCGCCTCATCGAATACGAAAACAGACTCAAGATCGCCTACTTGATTTGCGACGCGTCGACGGGCGAAAAAATGACACAAGCGTATACGGTACAGGTCGCCGTCGACGCGCGACGCCGTGAACTGCAATTCGTTTCCCCCGAAGTCGTCGTCAAAAACGTCGAGAACGCGATTAATCGATGAAAAAAGCCTTTTCATTCCTCGTACTCCTTGTACTCCTTGTACTCTCCGCCTTCGTGTGTCTCGACGCTTTTGCCGTCGACACCGCCGCGATCGACCGCGTCCGGGAGGGCGTCGACCGCTCGCCGGTCATCCGCGCGCGCTTCGAGCAGACGAAGACGATTCGCTCGCTGAAGAGGCCGCTCGTCGTATCGGGGCGCCTGGTTTTTTCACAGCGCCACGGCGTTCTCTGGGCGATCGAGCGGCCTTACCGGATCACCTACGTTCTCGGAGAAGACAGGGTCGCCGAAATCGACGACGCCGGGACGCGGCGCGAACGCGCTTCCTCCGAACTTCCGGGTTTTTCTCAGGTCTCCCGCGTTTTTCGCGCGCTCCTGAGCGCGAAAACGCAGGTTCTCGGAGAGTATTTCGACGTGCGCGTAAAAACCTCCGCCGAACGCGAGGGGACGGCGCCCTGGGAACTCGTTCTCACTCCGAAGCAAGATCACTTGGCGCAGTTCATGTCCGGGATGCGCGTATCGGGCGCGCGTTTCGTCGAAAATCTTTCGATCGACGAGGCGGGCGGAAACCGTTCGGAAATCCGCTTTTTCGACACGCGCGGCGACGGCGCGCTCTCCGGCGACGAGCGGGCGCTCTTTGGAGACCTTTCTCCGGAAAAACCATGAAGCTCCTGCGACGGCGCGCCCTTATCTGGCTTTTTCTTGCCCTCGCCGTCGCGGCGGGCGGGGTCGCCCTTTTTTTCAAGGGTGTTCCCTTGCAGACCGACCTCCTGACGCTCCTGCCGCCGACCGAGCGCAACCCGCAGGCCGAGCGCGCGATTGCGAAGCTCGCGGAAGCCAACGGCGGCCGCGTGGTTTTCCTGGTCGGAACGCCGACCTCGGAAGATACGAGGCAGGCGCTTCGTTTCTTTGCCGACCGTCTGCGCGCGAACGGCGAGCTTTTGCGGGTCGCGGTCGAAATCCCGCCGCCCGACCTGCGCTCGGTCGCCGGAAGCTATTTGGAATACCGCTTCAACTTCCTCTCCGACGCCGACCGTCGGGGGTTCGAGACGGTCAGCCTGCAAGAACGCCTGCGGCGTAAACTTACCGCGCCTTTTGGCTTCGGGCCGACGCTCTCCGTCGAAGACGACCCTTTCGGCACGCTCGACGCCTGGCTCTCCGACCTGCCGCTCATGAACTTCAGGCTCGAACCCGAAGGCGGCGTCCTCGTTGCGCGCGCCGAAGGCCGCGTCTGGGGGCTTGCCGCCGGCGAACTGTCCGGCCGCGCTTACGACAACGCGCTCCAGCGGCGCCTGACCGACGCCCTGGCGCGCGCCGAGCGCGAAGTGAGCGAACGCTTTCCCGGCGTCGAAATCCTGCGCGCCGGGACGGTTTTTTACGCCGACGCGGCGCGAAACGACGCGGAAAGAGAAATGGACCTCATCGGGTCCGTCTCGACGGTCTGCATCGTTCTCCTTCTCTACTTCGTTTTCCGCTCTTTCGCGCCCCTGACGCTGGGACTCGTTTCGGTCGGTTTCGGCGTCGTGTCGGCCGCCGTGCTGAGCGCTTTCGTCTTCGGGGAAATCCATTTGATCACGCTCGTTTTCGGCGCGAGCCTGATCGGCGACGCGATCGACTATCCGATCCAGTATTTTTCCGCGCGCCTCGGCGCGGGCGACGCGTGGGAAGCCGCTCCCGGCCTCTCCAGGATCGCGCCGGGGCTGACGACGGCGCTTGTCGTCGGACTCATGGGCTACGGCGCGCTGATCTTCCTGCCTTTCCCGGCGCTCGCGCAGATTTCGGTTTTTTCGATGACGGGGCTAGCCGTGACCTGGCTCACGGTTCTCTTGCTTCTGCCGTTTTTGACGACTTCGCCCGATACGCGCGGGGGGCGTGTCGTCGTCGATCGCCTCCAATGCGTGCTCGACCGCCTCCTCGCGGTCGGCGACAGAAAGAAGTGCCTGTACGGAGCGCTCGCGACGCTCGCCCTTGCCTTGCCGGGTTGCCTTGCCGTCCGTTGGAACGACGACGTCCACCTCCTCGTTTCGCGCTCGCCCGTCCTCGCGGAGCAGGAGGCGCGGATCCGCGCGCTGACCGGCTACTCTGGGGGAAGCCAGTTTTTTCTGGTCGAAGGGAAAACGCCGGAGGAAGTGCTCACCAACGAGGAGAAGCTTTTCGCAAGCCTCTCGGAACTGCGCGCGGAGGGCGTCGTCTCCGCTTATCAGGGTGTCTCTTCCTTCGTTCCGTCGCGCGCGCGGCAGACGCAAAACCGCCTTCTCTGGAAAGAGAAGGCGTTCGCGGATCGTGAAAACCGGGAAAACTTTCGGCGCATCGTTTTCGACGCCGGTCTGTACGAGAGCGTCGCGGAACGGCTGATCGAGGCTTTCGACGCGACGGAAGGGAAGTTTCTCAGCGTCGACGCGTGGCTGAAAACGCCCTTGTCGCTCGCCAACCGCGACCTCTGGCTCGGGGAAACCCCCGAAGGCTTCGCTTCGATCGTGTCTCTCCGAGGTCTGCGCGACCCCGGGCGGGCGGAGTCGCTCGCGGCGGATGCGAAAGGCGTCACCTTCGTAGACAAGGCGGGCAGCGTGTCGCGCCTCTTCAGGCTTTACCGCGAAACGGGGTCCACCTGGCTTTTCTACGCGGCCTGCCTCATCGGCGTCGTCCTCTTCGCGCGCTACGGCGCCGCGCAGTCGGTCTTTCTCCTGGCGCCTGCCTTGCTGTCGATGGCCTTGTCGATGAGCGCTTTCGGCTATTTCGGCATTCCGATGACGCTCTTCAACATTCTGGGGCTGATGCTGGTTTTGTGCGTCAGTGTCAATTATGCGATCTTTCTGCGAGAGGGCGGGATCAAGGCCGCCGCGACGCTCGCGGGTGTTCTCCTGTCGGCGCTCACCGACCTGCTCGGTTTCGGTTTGCTCGCCTTCAGTTCGACGCCGATGCTTTCGGGTTTCGGCCTGACGCTCTTGGTCGGCATCGGCGCGTCGATCATCCTCACGTCGAGCGTCCCGATTCTCTGCAAGGACGCGGCGCCGTGATTTTCGGACGCGCGCTTCTTCTTGCCGCGCCCTTCCTCCTGGTCGCGTGTTCCGCGACGGACCCGCGCTGTGCGGCGCTCCCCGACGTCGGAACCTATTGCCTGCAAGCGACGACGGCGGTCGCGCCGTTCGCGGCGCGGCAAAAGGTCGAAGTATCGTTCGACGCTCGGCGCGAGACGATGATCGTCCAGATCGAAGTCGATTCGGAGAAAATGCGCTTTGCGGGATTGACGCCTTTCGGACTGACGCTGATCGAGGCCGATTACGACAACCGTGCGCCCCGCGCGGAAAAAATGCCCGCGGACGGCTTCGACGCGGCGGCGCTCTTCTCGCTCCTCCAGATCGCGCTCTGGCCGCTCGACGCGGTGCGCGCGGGCTTTACTACCGCGCCGGTCGAAGTCAATGACGCGTACGGTGTCCGTAGCATCTTCGCCGAAGGTGAAGAGGCCTTCCGCGTCCGTCGCGTCGGCGACGCGCCCCCTTTCGACGAAATCGAGATAAATTACCCTTCGCTCCGCGCCGCATTGCGGATAAGGACTTTGGATTCTGATGACAGAGGACAGAACGGCCTTTCAGGTATCAGGAATCAGATGACAGGAATCAGATGAAAACCGATTTTTACCGCGAAAGGCGCGAAAGACACGAAAGGTCTATATTTGCAAAACATTTTCGCGCTTTTCGCGTGTTTCGCGGTTTCTGTCTTCTGTCCTCTGAAATATGAACGACGAAATCTGTTTGCGTGCTCTCGGAATGTGCAACGCGCTCGGCAACACGCTCGCCGATATCGCGCGCGGACTCTTTTCGGGCGATACGTCGGGTTTGACGCTCGAAGACGGGTGGATTCCTTCGGCGCGTGCGCGCGTCGGGCGCGTCCGAGCTTCTCTTCCGAGCCTCCCTCCCGATCTTTCCGCCGGATATTCGTGCCGCGCGACTCGCCTTCTCGTGCTCGCCGCTACGCAAATCGCGCACGACGTCGAATCCGCGATTCGGCGTTTCGGGAACGATCGCGTCGCCGTCGTCTTGGGGACGAGCACGTCGGGAATCGCCGAAGGCGAATCGGCGATCGCAGCGCATTGCGCCGACGGCGCCCCGCTCGACGACTCCGTCTACCCCAGGCAGGAACTCGGTATGCCCGCCGCGTTTCTGGCGCGTTACTATGGTGTGCGCGGCCCGGCTTATTGCGTTTCGACGGCCTGCACGTCGAGCGCCAAAGCGCTCGTTTCGGCACGCGCGCTCCTGCGCCAGGGGTTTTGCGACGCCGTCGTCGTCGGCGGGGTCGATACCCTGTGTCGATTGACGATCAACGGCTTTGCCGCGCTCGAATTGACGACGGAAAAGCTCTGCAACCCGATGAGCGGAAATCGCGAGGGAATCAATATCGGCGAGGGGGCGGCGCTCTTTCTCATGACGCGCGAAGGCGCCCCGGACGACCTTCGCTTCCTCGGCGCGGGCGAGAGCAGCGACGCGTACCACGTCTCGGCGCCGCACCCCGACGGAAAAGGCGCCGAAGCGGCGATGCGCTCGGCGCTCGAAGACGCGGGACTCGATGCGTCGGAAGTCGATTATTTGAATCTGCACGCGACAGCGAGCGCGCAAAATGACAAAATGGAGAGTCTGGCGATCCGCCGCGTTTTTCCCGACGGCGTCACGGCGAGCGGGACCAAACCTCTGACGGGGCATTTGCTCGGCGCGGCCGGCGCGACCGAACTCGGTTTGTGCTGGCTCGCCTTGAAGGACGGACGCCTGCCGCCGCACGTCTGGGACGGCGAGGCCGGCCCGGACTTGTCCGCGCGTGTACACTTCGTCACGCCGGGGCAGAGATTCGAACGCGACGCGGGGCGCGTTTGCATGAGCAGCTCTTTCGCTTTCGGCGGGAATAACGTCTGCCTTCTGATAGGCGAGACCCGATGAGTGATGTTTCGCCGAATCGCCCGCGCGTGGACGGTTTTGATTGGCGCAGACGGTTTTGATTGGAAAAAGGATAAATAGTGACGACGAGCATTCCGCCGATCGAAGAGTTGATCCCGCATCGCGCTTCGATGCTGCTTCTGGATCGCGTGACCGCGTTCGGGGAAAAATGCGCCGTCGGAGAAAGTCTTCCGGCGCGCGGCGCGTGGTACGCCGACGAATCCGGTAATATGCCGGCCTATATCGGAATCGAACTGATGGCGCAGACGGCGGCGGCACACGTGTCGCTCGTAAAAAGAATGAGAGGACTGCCGCCGAAGATGGGCGTCCTGTTGGGGACGCGCGCCTACCGTTCGGAAACCGGCGCTTTCGAAGCGGGAGTCCTTTTGGAGATCAGGGTCAATCAGCTTTTTATGGAGTCGGGCGGGCTGGGCGCCTACGAGTGTTCGATCGTTTCCGGTGGTGCGATCAAGGCGGAGGCGATTCTGAAAGTCTTCGAGCCTGAGAATGTTGAACTTTTTTTGCAAGGATGAATTTATGAAACCTCGACGTGTTTTGGTTACGGGGTCGAGTCGCGGCGTAGGACGCGCGATTGCGACCCGTTTGGCGAAGGACGGTTTTCCGGTCACTGTATGTTGTCGCGCCGAGCGCGCGGAAGCGGAGAAGGTTGCTTCCGAAATCACCCAGGCGGGCGGGCGCGCGGATATTCTCCAGTTCGACGTTTGCGACCGCGAAGTCTGCCGCGAAGTGCTCGGAAAAGACGTCAAAGAGAACGGCGCGTATTACGGGATCGTCTGCAACGCGGGAATCACGCGCGACAACATCTTTCCCGCGCTCTCCGGTGAAGATTGGGACAATGTGATCGACACCAATCTGAGGAGCTTTTTCAACGTCGTCCACCCGCTGGTCATGCCCCTGGTTCGCATGGGCGTCGGCGGGCGCATCCTCGCGCTGGCGTCGGTCTCCGGGATGGCCGGAAACCGTGGGCAGGTGAATTACAGCGCGGCCAAGGCCGGGTTGATCGGCGCGACGAAGGCGCTGGCGGTCGAACTCGCGAGCCGGAACGTCACGGTCAACTGCCTTGCGCCAGGCTTCATCGAAACGGAAATGACCGAAAACCTGCCGGTCGACCTGATCAAGAAACACATCCCGATGAACCGTCTCGGCCGCGCCGACGAAGTCGCTTCCACGGCGTCCTTCCTGATGTCCGACGACGCATCGTACATTACGCGGCAAGTCATCGCGATCAACGGCGGAATCATCTGATGCGACGCGTCGTCGTTACGGGCATGGGCGGCGTAACGGCTTTGGGTTCCGTGTGGGAGGCGATCGAAGAACGCTTGCGAAGCGGGAGGAACGCCGTCCGCCGGATGCCGGAATGGGATTACGTCGAGAGCCTGAACACCCGCCTCGGCGCGCCCATCGACGATTTTCAGCCGCCTGCGCGCTATCCGCGAAAAATGGTTCGTTCGATGGGGCGCGTTTCCCTGCTCTCGGTGTGCGCCGCCGAAGCGGCGATCGCCGACGCCGGCCTCATCGGGGACGCCTCGCTTTGCGACGGGCGGACGGGCGTTTCCTTCGGTTCGTCTTCGGGCAGTGTCGAGCCGGTGCGCGCGTTCGGCCGTCTCGAAGAATCTGGGTCGATGCGGGGCGTGACTTCGACGAGCTATATCCAGATGATGCCGCATACCGCCGCCGTGAATATCGGCCTTTTTTTCGGACTCCGTGGGCGTATTGTGCCGACATCGAGCACCTGCGTTTCCGGTAGCCAGGGAATCGGCTACGCGTACGAGGCGATTCGTTTCGGACGCCAGGACGCGATGCTCGCGGGGGGTGCCGAGGAATTGTCGGTTTCGAGCGCCGCCGTCTTCGACACGCTGTTCGCGACGAGTTGCAGAAACGATTCGCCGGAATCGACGCCGCGTCCCTTCGACGCCGAACGCGACGGCCTCGTCGTCGGCGAAGGCGCGGCGACGCTCTTTCTCGAAGAATACGCGCGCGCAAAAGCGCGGGGCGCGAAGATTTACGCCGAGATCGTCGGCTTTGCGTGCAATTCCGACGGGCGCCACGTCACGCAACCGGATTCGGCGACGATGACCGACGTGATGCGTCAGGCGCTCGACGACGCCGGTGTACCGGCATCGGAAATCGCGTACGTCAGTGCGCACGGGACGGCGACCGACCGCGGCGACGAAGCCGAAGCCCTTGCGACCGCGAAAGTTTTCGGAAGTGAAACGCCGATAAGTTCGATGAAAAGTTATATCGGCCATACGCTCGGCGCCTGCGGAGCGATCGAGGCGTGGTGGTGCGTCGAAATGCTTCGGCGCGGATGGTTTGCGCCGACGATCAATCTCGGCGCGCCCGACGATCGATGCGCCGCGCTCGACCACATCGTTGGCGCGGGGCGGAAGATTGATGCGGAGTACGTGGTGAGCAATAATTTCGCCTTCGGCGGAATCAACACCTCGCTTGTTTTTAGACAAACCTGAACGGAGGTCCTTCATGAAAACCTTGGCAAGCTTTCTGTTTGTTTCATTCATCTCATTCGTGACGATCCCTGCGGCGTTCGCGCGCGCGCCGGAACCGATCGTCGATTACCCGGCGATCGAGGCGGTGACGCTCAGCGGGAAAACGCTGAGCGCCAACGAGGTCACGCAGGCGATCCAGGAGGCCGCCAAGGCGGCGGGCTGGGTCGTCACCAAACAGGAAAGCGGAAAATTGATCGCGCGGCGCACCTGGAAAAACGGCAAACACAGCATTTTCTCCGAGATCACGCCGATCAAGGGCGGCTATTCGCTCGTCTATAAGCACAGCGTCAATATGGGTTACACCGAAGACGGAAGCTGGTCGAGCAGCGGAGAGGGCGGCTACGTGAGGGTTCCCTCGATCCATCCCTTCTACAACCGCTACGTGAGAGACCTCAACGAGGCGATCCGGAACGAACTCCTGAATCACTGAAAAACGCTCAGGCAATCCCGTGCGCCGCGTCGCCGTCACCGGAATGGGGATCGTTTCCTGCTTGGGTAACGATCTCGTCGATGTCGAAGACGCATTGCGCCGGGGGCGGGTCGGCGTCCGTTACGTCGACGAATACGAGAAGCTCGGTTTCAAGAGTCGCGTCGCGGGGGTTCCCGACGTCTCCGGCGAACCCGTTCCCGACAGAAAGCTCCGCCGCTTCATGGGCGACGTTGCGCTCTTCGCTTACCACGCCGCGCGGCGCGCGATTTCCGACGCGGCGCTTGACCCACGCGCGATCTCCGACCCGAGGACGGGACTCATCGTCGGTTCGGGCGTCGGTTCGCTCTTCGAGCATCACGCCGCCGCGACGAGCCTCTCCGCTCGCGGCGCGGCCAAATTGCCGCCCTACTTCGTTCCCCGCGTGATGGGCAGCACGGCCTCGGCGTGTCTTTCGACCGCTTTCGGAATCGAGGGAATCAGCTATTCGATCAGTGCGGCGTGCGCGACGGGCGCGCACTGCATCGGGCACGGCGCGGACCTCATCCGTTGCGGGAGACAGGATCGGATGCTCGTCGGCGGCGCCGAAGAAGTGCAATGGACTTCGACGGCGCTTTTCGACGCGATGGGCGCGCTTTCGACCGCGTACAACGACGAAACCGCGTCGCGTCCCTTCGACGCGGGACGCGACGGCTTCGTCATCGCGGGCGGCGCGGGCGTGCTCGTCCTCGAAGAACTCGAACTCGCCCGACGGCGCGGCGCGCGGATTTACGCCGAACTCGCCGCGTACGGCGCGAATTGCGACGGGCGCGACATGACCGCGACGACGCCGGAAAGCGCGGCGCGCGCGATGCGGCTCGCGCTCGACGGCCTCGGCGACCGCAGCGTCGATTACATCAACGCGCACGCGACCTCGACGCGCTTGGGAGATATCGCCGAATTGACCGCGATCCGCGAGGTTTTCGGAGACGCGATGCCGCCGATCTCGTCGACGAAGGGACTCGCGGGACACCCGATCGCGGCGGCGGGCGCGCACGACGCGATTTACTCCCTCCTGATGCTCGAACGCGGTTTCCTGACCGGATGCGCGAATCTGTTCGAGATTGCGCCCGAATGCGCCGCCTACCCTCTGCTGGCGCGGAGCGTCGATTGCAGGGTCGATACGGTGATGTCGAACAGCTTCGGTTTCGGCGGAACGAACGCCAGCCTCATTTTCAGGCGTGTCGCGGACGGCTGAAAACGTCTAAACTGACACCGTTTTGAATTTTTGAATTCCGGTACCAAAAGACGGAACGGAGCCTGAAAAAAGTGGCAGACTCTTTCAGGGAACGATTTCCCGCTTGAAGAAAATGGAACGACAGGAGGAGACGATGTTCATCAGAATTTTTGCCTTGGCCCTGGCTTTGGGCTTTTCGACGCAGAGCTTCGCGCGGGACGAGCGCCAAATGTTCCCGCTCAAAGACGCGCTCAATTCGCCGGAAGCGAAAGAGCGCCTCGACCCCAAGGTTCGTTTGTTTTTCGGATCGCGCAAATACCCCGCCGTCGCAAGGGATTTCGGCGAGTGGCGGACGAATAAAAAGACCAACGGCTTCAATAAATCGGACAAGGAGGCGTGCGAATGGGCTTTTCTCTCCGCCGTTCTGGAGCTTCAGGAACGCGCGAAAAAGCTGGGCGGAAACGCGATCGTCGGAATCAAGAGCAACTACAAAAATGCCGAGCGCAGCAGCCAGACCGAGTATATGTGCGGCAGCGGCGCGCTGATGTCCGGCGTCGCCTTGAAGGGAAAAGTCGTTTCGATAAAAAAATGAGTTTTGGGACAGGCGACAGGGGGCAGGAGACAGAGGAATTGTAGGGGCACGGCGCGCCGTGCCCATCGGCGGTATAACGGAGTGAAGCCCAACACAGAGGTCGGATGCCAGGGATCAGATGAAAACCGATCGGTGTTTCAAAGCTCTTTTTCCGGCGGCGAAGCCGCCGGTCACTGATCTGATACCTGACGAGGCCGAAGGCCTCCATTGCTTGACCGCGCACACCTTAGCCGGTAGAATCCGCGATTCCTCGGGGCGTAGCGCAGCCAGGTTAGCGCATCTGCTTTGGGAGCAGAGGGTCGTGAGTTCGAATCCCACCGCCCCGACCAAGTTTGGCGTATATTATCGGTGTAGACGTTTTGCGTCGGTGAATCCTGTACTTCGCGCCCGTAGCTCAACAGGATAGAGCACCGGCCTTCTAAGCCGGGGGTTGTGAGTTCGAGCCTCGCCGGGCGTGCCAGTTTCAGTGGCGATGTTAGCTCAGTCGGTAGAGCATCGGATTGTGATTCCGAGGGTCAGCGGTTCGAAACCGCTACATCGCCCCATTTCTCCCGTTGATTCAATAACTTACACCGCACTGACCCGCGATGTTTTTTCTGTTTCGCGCGGATTTGACCAAGACTTGACCGCGTTGGTGCGCACGATGCGTTCGATCGTGTCGGAGATCGCGTCGCGGGTGCGAGCGGTGTCGTAGTCGACCTGAAGTCCGCTCCAGAAACCGTCACTCGTGCCAAAAAAGGCCGACAGTCGCAAACCCGTATCGACAGTAATCGCCCGCTTGCCCGCGACGATTTCGCCGATACGCCGCTGCGGCACATCGATTTCTTTGGCCAGACGGTATTGGCTGATGCCCATCGGCTTCAAGAATTCTTCCAGCAAGATTTCGCCGGGGTGGGGATAGGGAATCTCACGCGGCATATTCGTTCTCCTTTTGTGTCAGTGGTAGTCTACAATCTCGACGTTTTCCGCTTGTCCGTTCTCGAAATCGAAGCAAATACGCCATTGGTTGTTTACACGGATGCTGTACTGACCGTTGCGGTCTCCGGAAAGCTTTTCAAGCCGGTTGCCCGGCGGGATGCGCAAATCGTCCAGCGCAGACGCCCGGTTCAGTATCGCCAGTTTTCGCAAGGCGCTGGCCGCGATAAGGGCAAATTTCGCTACACTACGACCTTTGAAAAGCGCTTCGGTATCGGAGCATCGGAAACTCGTAATCATGCGAGAATAGTAACGAGTTGCGTTAGTATTGTCAAGCGTCCGTATTCGTCAATACAATGCTTTGATGCGCGTGGAGAAAGCGCTTAATATACGCCATGCGTGCCAAGCCGCCCGCGCGTGGCGCGCTCAACGGCGGTTTCCACGATCCCGCGATCGATTTTAAGGTTTTTCCGACTGAACGCATGCAAATCGAAATTATCTGTCCCGACGACTGGCATCTGCACCTGCGCGACGGAGAAGCGCTGAAATCCGTCTTGCCGCACAGCGCGCGTCAGTTCGCGCGCGCGATGGTCATGCCGAACCTGAAGCCGCCTGTGACGACCACTCAAGCCGCCGCGGCCTACCGCGAGCGCATCCTCGCCGCCGTGCCGCTCGGCGTCGCGTTCGAACCGCTGATGACGCTCTACCTGACCGACGAAACGCCGCGCGACGAAATCCGGCGCGCGCACGAGAGCGGCTTCGTCCACGCGGTCAAGCTCTACCCTGCCGGCGTGACGACACACTCGGACGCCGGTGTGACGGCGATCGACCGATGCGACCCCGCGCTTTCCGAAATGGAAAAACTGGGGATGCCGCTCTTGATTCATGGTGAAGTCAACGATCCCGCCGTCGACGTTTTCGACCGCGAGAGCGTTTTCATCGAAACGGTGCTGCAACCCCTGCTCGCGCGCCACCCGGAATTGCGCGTCGTTCTCGAACACATTACGACGAAAGAAGCCGTCGACTTCATCGCGTCTTCCGGCGAGTCTCTGGCGGCGACGATCACCGCGCACCACCTGCTTTACAACCGGAACGCGATTTTCGCCGGCGGCTTGCGTCCGCATCGCTAGTGCCTGCCTGTATTGAAGCGCGAGACGCATCGCGTCGCGCTGCTCGACGCGGCGGCGTCGGGAAGCCCGAAATTCATGCTGGGGACCGATTCGGCGCCGCACGCGCGCCGTCAGAAGGAGGCCGACTGCGGTTGCGCCGGATGCTATACCGCGCACGCGGCGATCGAGTTTTACGCGGAAGCTTTCGAGAGTGTCGGCGCGCTCGACCGTCTCGAAGCGTTTTCGAGTTTCAACGGCCCCGATTTTTACCGTTTGCCCCGGAATACCGAGAAGATCGTGCTCGAAAAAAACGATTGGACCGTCCCGCAAACCTTCAGTTTCGGCGAAAATGAGCTTCTTGTGCCCCTGAGGGCGGGAGAAGTCCTGCATTGGAAGCGAATATGACTTTCGGAGGAAGCATGAAGCCTTACCTGTTTCTGCTGGCGTTACCTTTGCTGGCGGCGTGTTCCGACCAGCGCGCGTCGTACGTAATCAACGGCAGCAACCACGTGCTGAGCCTCGTGCGCGTCACGGGTTTCCCTTGGCAAAAAACGGCGAAATACGCGATCGTCCCGACGCGAATGCCCGACTGCATGCGCCGCCACGATTGGCCCGACGCGCCGCTGAACGCGCGCTTCGAAGTCTATTCGGCGGGAGACAACGCATGGATCATCCGCCAGCGCGACCGGCTCTACGTCACCGAAACGCGAACCTGCGAGGGATTCGCGCCGCTCGATCAGATTCCTGAAACGGGGCTTGGCACACTCGTTGGCGTATTCGAGACGCGGAGCGGAACGCTCGTCTTCACGCCGGCTATCATACCGCCGGCTTCGACGACCCCCGCCGCTCCGGCGAATTAAGATCGCTCGCGCGTCGAAGCGAATTCCGGCGCGGCGACGTATAATCCGTACCGGGAAGTCGGTCAGGCAACCGCTGCGCGCGTAAAAGCGCGGGGAGGAAAGTCCGGGCTTCACAGAGCAGGATGCCGGTTAATGGCCGGGCGCCGCGAGGCGACGGAAAGTGCAACAGAGAATAGACCGCCGATGGCCGAAGGCGCATCGCACGCGATGCCCTTGGCGACACGGAATGAAAATTCCGCGCCGCTTTGCGTGAGGCTTCACAGCCTTTCGCCGGATCAGGCAAGGGTGAAACGGTGGCCCGGAGAAATCCGGGACGAGGGGGCGAAAAGCCTCTCTTCGGGGTAAGAGCCCACCGCGGACGTGGTAACACGGACGGCACGGCAAACCCCATCCGAAGCAAGGCCAAATAGGGAAGCGCAGGCGTGGCTCGCGCCGCTTCCGGGTAGGC
>JAISDL010000123.1 GCA_031264825.1 Accumulibacter sp.
CGAACTGCGGCGCGCGCTCGGCAACCGGATCTACGGTTGCGACGACTGCCAACTCGTCTGCCCTTGGAACCGCTTCGCAAAAACCGGGGACACGGCCCTCAAAGCTCAAAGCGAACTCACCGGCGCCCGACTCGTCGACCTCTTCGCGTGGAGCGAAGCCGACTTCAACGCGCGCTTTTCCGGTAGCCCGATCCGTCGCATCGGCTACGAATGCTGGCTCCGCAACGTCGCCGTCGCGCTCGGGAACGCCGGCGACGCTCCCGAAATCCGCGCCGCGCTCGCCGCGCGCGCCGACGATTCTTCCGCGCTCGTCCGGGAGCACGTGCGCTGGGCGCTCGATTCGCGGGAAGAGGCGCGCCCGACGCTGCGCGAGCTTGGAAATGGCGAGGTTGGAAATGTTTTCGGAACAGGGGTCGAAAACGACGCGCCGCAGAGGCTATAATCTTCCCGACCGAGGTTCCGTTGTCGCCGTTTTCCGGTGCCGGACGGACGTATTTTCCAATCTGGGACTTTTTCAATGACTCGATCTTCCCACTTGCCTTCCTCCAAAGCGGAGACGGGTTCCGACATCGCCGAAATGAAATTCGAGAAGGCGCAGGCCGAACTTGAGGCACTCGTCGCTTCGATGGAAGAGGGGAGCCTGCCGCTCGACGAATCGATCAAAGCCTACCGGCGCGGGAGCGAACTCCTTTTGCACTGCCAGGCTTTGCTGAGCGACGCGGAGCGCAAAATCCAGATTCTGGAAAACGGCGAACTGCGCGACTTCGACCCCGCGTCGGGACGGGGAGACGCTCCGTGAGCGTTTGCACTGGCGGCGAGGTGCGTCTCGACGAATTGGATGTATTGGACACATTCGACGAATGGGCGCGTTCAGTCCGCGCGCGCGTCGAAGCCGCCTTGTCGCGTTTTTTGCCGTCCGGGGAAACGCCGCCCGACCGCCTGCATCGCGCGATGCGTTATGCCGCGCTCGGTGTCGGCAAGCGTGTTCGCCCTCTCTTGGCCTTTGCCGCGGGCGAAGTCTCGGGCGCGCCGTCCGAGCGGCTCGAAACCGTCGCGTGCGCCGTCGAGATGATCCATATTTATTCGCTCGTGCACGACGACCTGCCGTGCATGGACGACGACGCGCTTCGGCACGGTCGTCCCGCGTGCCACGTCGAATTCGGCGAAGCCTTCGCGCTCTTGGTCGGCGACGCCTTGCAGTCTCTGGCTTTCGAACTCTTGTCGAGCGAGTCTCTTGGCCCGCGCCGCGCTGAAATGGTCGGCCTGCTCGCCCGTGCCAGCGGGTCGCGCGGAATGGCCGGCGGTCAGGCGATCGACCTTGCCGCCGTGGGACGCGCGATCGACCGTGAAAAACTCGAAACGATGCACGCGCTCAAGACCGGCGCGCTGATCCGCGCGGCCGTCGTGCTCGGCGTCCTCTGCGGCGAGCCATTGAATCCCGAAGAAACGGCGGCGGTCGAACGCTTCGTCAAATCCGCCGGTCTCCTTTTCCAGGTCGTCGACGACATTCTCGACTACACGGCGAGCACGGCGGCGCTCGGAAAGACCGCGGGCAAGGACGCGGCGGCGAACAAGCCGACCTACGTCAGTTTGATCGGCCTTTCCGACGCGCGAACTTTTGCGGCGGAACTGCATTCGCAGGCCGTCGGGGCGCTCGCACCCTTCGGTGAGCGGGGGGAGAGGCTGCGCGAAATCGCCGATTTCATCATGAAACGCGAATTCTGAGCCTCCGCCCTTGTCCGAGCCGCAGCGATGAGCGCCTACCCCCTACTCGAAACCATCGAATCTCCGGCCGCGCTACGCGCGCTGGATCGCAAGGAACTCCCGACGCTCGCCGAGGAGCTTCGCCGCTTTCTCGTCGAATCGGTCTCGAAGACCGGCGGTCACCTCTCGTCGAATCTCGGCACCGTCGAACTGAGCATCGCGCTCCACACCGTTTTCAACACGCCCGAAGATCGCCTCGTCTGGGACGTCGGGCACCAGACCTACGCGCACAAGATATTGACCGGGCGACGCGGAGAAATGGGCACGTTGCGCGCCTACGGCGGCATTTCGGGCTTCCCGAGGCGCGGCGAGAGCGAATACGACACTTTCGGCGTCGGCCACTCCTCGACGTCGATTTCGGCGGCGCTCGGCATGGCGCTCGCGTCCCGGCTCAAGAACGAAAACCGCCGCGTCATCGCGGTGATCGGCGACGGCGCGATGTCGGCGGGCGAAGCCTTCGAAGCCCTGAACAACGCCGGCGTTTCGAGCGCCAACCTTCTCGTCATTCTGAATGACAATGATATGTCGATTTCGCGTCCGGTCGGCGCATTGAACAAGTATTTGGTCCGTCTGCTTTCCGGGAGCGCGTTCAACGCCGCGCGAAGGGCCGGCGGAAAAATCCTCGAAGTCTCACCGACGCTGCTCGAATTCGCCAGCCGCGTCGAAGAGCACGTCAAAGGTCTGCTGACGCCCGGAACGCTGTTTGAAGAACTCGGCTTCAACTATATCGGCCCGGTCGACGGACACGACCTCGAGCTCCTGATTCCGACGCTCGAAAATCTCCGGAAACTCGGCGGCCCGCAGTTCCTGCACGTCGTGACGTGCAAAGGCCAGGGCTACAAGCTTGCGGAAGCCGACCCGGTTCTCTACCACGGCGTATCGAAGTTCACACCCGAAGTCGGCATCGAGAGCGCCGTCGACAAGACGCCGACGTACTCGCAGGTCTTCGGCGATTGGCTCTGCGACATGGCCGACGCGGATCCGGCGCTCGTCGCGATCACGCCGGCGATGTGCGAAGGCTCCGGGATGACGGACTTTGCGAAACGCTTTCCCGCGCGCTACTTTGACGTCGGCATCGCCGAACAGCACGCGGTCACGTTCGCGGCGGGCCTCGCGTGCGAAGGGCTGCATCCGGTCGTCGCGATTTACTCGACTTTTTTGCAACGCGCGTACGACCAGCTTCTGCACGACGTCGCGCTGCAAAACCTCCCCGTCGTCTTTGCCCTCGATCGCGGCGGCCTGGTGGGGTCGGACGGCCCGACGCACCACGGCGTTTTCGACCTTTCCTACCTCACGTGCGTGCCGAACATGCTCATCATGACGCCGTCGGACGAACAGGAATGCCGCGAAATGCTGACGACGGCGTACCGCTGCGGCCGCCCCGCCGCGGTGCGCTACCCGCGCGGAAAAGGCGCGGGGCGCCCCGTCGGCGCGGGTTTGGCGGAACTGCCGATCGGCAAGGGAAAAGTGAAGCGCGAAGGCAAAAAAATCGCCCTCCTGGCCTTTGGAAGCACGCTCGCGCAAGCGCTCGAAGCGGCTGAAGAACTCGACGCGACCGTCGCCGATATGCGCTTCGTCAAACCGATCGACCGCGACCTGATCCTCGACCTCGCGCGAACGCATACGCTCCTGATCAGCGTCGAAGAAAACGCGCTCATCGGCGGCGCGGGCGCCGAAGTCGCCCGTGTTCTCGAAGGTGCCGGCTTCCCGGCGCGCCTCGTCCGCATGGGTATCCCCGACCGCTTCGTCGGGCACGGCGACCAAGCGGCGCTGCTCGCCGAAATCGGTCTCGACAAGGCGGGTATACTCAAAGTTGCGCGCGGGATCGACGACCGCTGACCCGTTCGACCCGCTTTCACAAGGTCTCTTCAGGAAAAACATGCCCGAAACGAATCTCCCCGGCGTCAACACCATCCCCGACGTCCAGAATCTCGAAGATACGCGAAAGATCGCGATCAACCGCGTCGGCGTGAAATCGATCCGCCACCCGGTCAAGGTGCTCGACAAGTCCAGCGGAATCCAGAACACGATCGCGCTGTTCAACATGTACGTCGGCCTCCCGCACAACTTCAAGGGAACGCACATGTCGCGCTTCGTGGAAATCCTCAACAGCCACGAACGCGAGATTTCGGTCGAAAACTTCCCCGGAATGCTCCGCGACATGATCGCAAAACTCGGCGCACAAACCGGGCACATCGAAATGAGCTTCCCCTACTTCATCAACAAGACGGCGCCGCTCTCCGGCGTAGGCAGCCTGATGGACTACGACGTCACGCTGACCGGTGAAATCGGCAAGGACGGAATCTCGTCGACGATCAAAGTCGTCGTCCCCGTCACCAGCCTCTGCCCGTGCTCGAAAAAAATCTCGGACCGCGGCGCGCACAACCAGCGTTCGCACGTCACCGTCACCGCGCAGATCACCGCGCACCTGTGGATCGAAGAAATCGTCGAACTCGTCGAAGCCGAAGCCTCGTGCGAACTCTACGGGTTGCTCAAGCGCCCGGACGAAAAATACGTCACCGAACGCGCCTACGACAACCCGAAATTCGTCGAAGACATGGTACGCGACGTCGCCGTGCGGCTCGACGCCGAGGCGCGAATCTGCCGCTACGTCGTCGAATCGGAGAACTTCGAATCGATCCACAACCACTCGGCGTATGCGCTGATCGAAAAAACGAAAACCTGACTTGGAGGGCTGAAGCGTAAAGCGCCGCCTTCCCGATAAAGTCTGACCGCGCGATTTCGTTGACGTCTCTTCCCGGATTTGCTACTATTACTTTCCCGCGTGACACGGAATCAAATTTCTGATCGCGGGAGTTGACGAAAGGTCGATGAGTCGTTAATATCTCGGCCTTTTATCGGACGCGGGGTGGAGCAGTCTGGCAGCTCGTCGGGCTCATAACCCGAAGGTCCCAGGTTCAAATCCTGGCCCCGCAACCAAAGAAGTACGCTCTTTAAAAACTGGACGATAGATAGGTGTGAGTTTTTGGTGAAGCCTAGCCTGATCTGAGGGGGAAGCCTCTGGGGTTGCAAAGCTCCTGGGGGAAAAGACTCCTAAAAGAGAAGGCGCAAGAGAATGAAACAAAAGCTTGCACGGAAGAAAAGCGGTTGGATTGAAAGAGCGCGGAAGAATTCGAGCGAGGTACGGGAAGAGATTCCCGAGCCGAAGTGAAGAAAGAAACGAGCGCTTAAACTTTCTGGAGGGAGGAATAAAAGCCCCGCAAAGGAAAGCAAAGAATCTGGCCGAAGCAAGACGTCAAGCGAGAGTAAGAAACAGGAAAAGAACTGAAGAGTTTGATCCTGGCTCAGATTGAACGCTGGCGGCATGCCTTACACATGCAAGTCGAACGGCAGCATAGGTGCTTGCACCTGATGGCGAGTGGCGAACGGGTGAGTAAAACATCGGAACGTACCTGCGAGAGGGGGATACCGTAGCGAAAGTTACGCTAATACCGCATAAACTGTGAGCAGAAAAGAGGGGGATCGCAAGACCTCTCGCTCGCGGAGCGGCCGATGTCGGATTAGCTAGTTGGTGAGGTAAAAGCCCACCAAGGCGACGATCCGTAGCGGGTCTGAGAGGACGATCCGCCACACTGGGACTGAGACACGGCCCAGACTCCTACGGGAGGCAGCAGTGGGGAATTTTGGACAATGGGGGCAACCCTGATCCAGCCATGCCGCGTGAGTGA
>JAISDL010000143.1 GCA_031264825.1 Accumulibacter sp.
CAAGAGGATCAGAGATTGGATCAGTTAAGCCTGTGAAAGAGGGTGCCACATTCATGTGGCGCAAGATACCGGAGCGCGAAAGCGCTCCGGCCTAGCCGCTTTGAGCGGCTCACAAACGACAGCCCCCGGCTTTGCCGGGGGATGGTTACTTATACAATACATGGAGACCGGTAGAAATTTCGGACGACGTATCAATAATTCAATTCAATACGGAATACGGAAACGGATGGCTTGCGATAAAGGGAAACGAGCTTGTCGAAGCCTGGTATGGAAGAGACGACAAGGGGTATGAAAGCCTGCTGAGCAAGGGAACGATAGAAATCGGAAATAATGATCTGATAATAAATGGAATAAACGGAACAGAAGAAAATTCTTATTCGGTCGTATTGCAGCCGAATACCAGGGAACCCAAAGAAATAATTGTACTGAACCGGGCGATAAGGAATGCGTAGGGCGCGGTACGCCGTGCCCTATCAGGAATCAGAGGACAGGGATCAGATCGGTTAGCGGCGGCGTTACCGCCGGAGTGACGAAACCCCACCGTATAGGTTGGGGTGAGCGGAGCGATGCCCAACGTCTCGCTTGCGCGAAGCGCAAGCCACTTCAGGATCGGCGTCATTCCCGCAAAAGCGGACCCATTGGCACGCGAAGGTATGACATTGCGCGGTGGGACACGGCGTGCCCTTCAGGGATCAGGGTTCAGAAAACAAGAACCGCGAAACACGGACACGCGCGAAAAAGTTTTGTGAATTCTGACCTTTCGCGTCTTTCGCGTTTTTCGCGGTTGAAATCGGTTTTCATCCGATCCCCTATTCCATCATTCATGCGCATACGGAATCGTTGGGGTTCGCTACGCTCACCACCAACCTATACCCGCCATTCCATCATTCATGCGCCTGCGGAATCGTTGGGCTTCTCTCCGTTCAGCCCAACCTATACCGCCGATGGGCACGGCACGCCATGCCCAGAGGACAGAAGACTGAGGACCGAGCGGCCTTCGGTCTTTGTAGTCAGGCATCTGTAATCCGACGGAGGAAGTTTTGCGACAACTGAATACTGGACACTGATCACAAAGCGAGCGGCGCGAGCGCTCTGTCTTCTATCTTCTGTCTTCTATCTTCTGTTGCGGCGGGAGTCCGCGGTATTCGGAAATCCGCATACCGAGTGCGCGCGCCGCGAGGATCAGTTCGCGCGCCGCGTCGGGATCGATTTCGGTAAAGGCGATGTCTTGAACGCAGAGCGCGCCGCGCTCGCGGATCGAACGCGAGAAAATGAGCCGCTTCATCCGTACGCTGTACTGAACCTGGTCGATCTGGTCGAAGCGCACCGTGATTTTTTCGGCGCCGCAGAGTTTCGACCGGACGAGGTAGGGGTTTTCAGCCCATCCGCCGACGCCGTAACGCTGGAATACCGCGTGCGCGTCTTCCTTGGGCATCAGGAAAGCTTTTCTCAAGTCGATACGCTCGGGCGGAGTCGTCGCGCAGCCCGAAAGCGCGAAGGCCGCCGCAACGAAAACCGGTATCAATCGGAATTTCATCGTCTCTCCCGACACAACACCAAGGCCGAAAACCTCACAAAATCTCGTCGATCCACGCCTGTTGCACCGCTTCGAGGATTTTTTCGTTGCAGTGATTCGGGTCGTCGTCGAAGTCCGGCAGCGCGAGAATCGCATTCATCAGGTCGAGGAAATTGATTTTCGCCGGGTCGGTATCGCTGTGCGCTTCGGAAAGCGCGATCGCAAGGTCGTTGATGTCGCTCCATTTCATGTTTCAGCCCCCGTTCCGTATCATCGACAGTCCCTCCGTCCAACGCTCCAAGAGGAATTGTCCTCCCTCGTTTACTCTTTCGCAATATTGACCGTATAGCGCGGAATCTCGACGACGAGCGGCGTTTCGGTGACTTTGGCCTGACACGAGAGCCGCGAATTCGACTCAAGCCCCCAGGCTCTGTCGAGCAGGTCGTCCTCGTCCTCGTCGGACGCTTCGAGCGAATCGAAACCTTCGCGGACGATCACGTGACACGTCGAACACGCGCACGACATTTCGCACGCGTGCTCGATGGCGACGCCGTTCCTCAAGAGGGCGCGACAGATCGACTCGCCGACTTCCGCTTCGATGACCGCGCCGTCGGGGCAAAGCTCGGCGTGCGGCAGGACGATGACGCGGGTCACGTTTCCCCGCCTTTTTCCGAGGAGACCAGTTCGCGCTCGATCGCGTCGATCTTTTTCCCCGAAAACGCGTCGCGGATCGTCCTGTCCATCCGCAACGCGGCGAAAGCGCTCGTTTCGGATTCGAGTTCGTCGATGCACCGCGCGATCGCGTGGCGGTCTTCGCCGAGCATCGCGGCCTGGAGATGCGCGATTCCGCTTTCGATCCTCTCGCGCGCGTCCGGCGACAGAAGGTCGCCGTCTGCGACAAGCGCCGAGCGGATCGCTTCGACGAGGCGTTGCGCTTCGACCTGAAACTCTTTGACCGCGCGGCGCGCGGTATCGTCTTTCGCGTGGTCGAGCGAATCCTTGAGCATACGGGCGATCGCGTCGTCGGAGAGTCCGTACGACGGTTTGACCGCGATGCTCGCTTCGACGCCCGAAGTCGTCTCGCGCGCCGAGACCGAAAGCAGCCCGTCCGCGTCGACCTGGAAGGTCACGCGGATGCGCGCCGCGCCGGCGACCATCGGAGGGATGTTGCGAAGCTCGAAACGTCCGAGCGAGCGGCAATCGCCGACGAGTTCGCGCTCGCCCTGAACGACGTGGAGCGCGAGCGCGGTCTGCCCGTCTCTGAAGGTCGTAAACTCCTGCGCGCGCGCGACGGGAATCGTCGAATTGCGCGGAATGATCCGCTCGACGAGCCCGCCCATCGTTTCAAGCCCGAGTGAAAGCGGGATTACGTCGAGCAAGAGCCAGTCGTCCCCCGACGCGCGATTTCCGGCGAGCAGGTTCGCCTGAATCGCCGCGCCGAGCGCGACGACTTTTTCCGGGTCGAGGTTGTTCAAGGGCGCTTTTTCGAAAAATTCGCCGACGGCGCGCTGAATCTGCGGCATGCGCGTCGCGCCGCCGACCATGACGACACCCTTGACGTCGGCGACCGAAAGTCCGGCGTCGCGCAAGGCTCTTCGGACGGGTCTGAGTGTTTTTTCGACGAGCGTCCGCGTTATTTCCGTAAAAGTCTCGGTCGTCAGTTCGAGATCGACGACTTCGCCGCTGCCGAGCCGCGCAACGATCGGCGCGGCGCCGTGGTTCGTCAGAAACTCTTTGGCTTCGCGCGCGCACGTCAGGAGGTGGCGCGCGTCGACGCTGGACAGCGGCTTCAACTTCGCGGCTTCGATGACCCAGCAAAAAATGCGCTGGTCGAAGTCGTCGCCGCCCAGAAACGAGTCGCCCCCCGTCGAGAGCACTTCGAAGACGCCGCGCGAGAGCCGGAGGATCGAAATATCGAAGGTCCCGCCGCCTAAGTCGTAGACCGCGTAGACGCCTTCGGCGGCGTTGTCGAGGCCGTAGGCGAGCGCCGCGGCCGTCGGCTCGTTCAGGAGCCGCAGGACGGAAAGTCCGGCAAACCGCGCGGCGTCCTTCGTCGCCTGACGCTGCGCGTCGTCGAAATACGCGGGCGCCGTGATCACGGCGCCGACGAGTTCGCCGCCGAGCGCGGCTTCCGCGCGCATCCGCAATTCCCGGAGAATGTCGGCCGAGACTTCGACCGGCGTTTTGACGCCCGCGACCGTCTTGAGGCTCAGAGCGCCCGGACCGGCTTCGAAGCGGTAGGGCATCGATTCGCGGTAAGGCACTTCGTCGATCGAGCGTCCCATGAAACGTTTGACCGAAACGACGACGTTCGCGGGGTCGGACGACTGTCCGGCGAGCGCGTCGTATCCGACGACGGGAGGCTCGCCGTCGCGGTAACGCACCGCCGAGGGCAGGAGGGGACGCCCGAGCGCGTCGGGGATGACCGACGCCAAGCCGCTCTTGACCGTCGCGACGAGCGAATTCGTCGTCCCGAGGTCGATCCCGACGGCCAACTTGTGCTGGTGCGGCGCCGCCGATTCTCCGGGTTCCGCGATCTGAAAAAGCGCCATGCGGCTCCGATATCAGGCTTCAAGCGCGACGAGCGCGTCGTCGATTTCCGACACGAGCTTGTCGAGGAACATGAGACGCAGAACCTCGTCTTCCGCGAGCGCGGTATCGGCTTTGTCGTCGAGAAGGCTTGCCAGCCGTTCGTACCGGCATTTCATCTGCTGCTTCACGCGGTGGTAGAACTGCTCGAGTTCGGTGTTCGCACACGCGCGCCGCGCCTCGGCGACGGCTTCGCGCCACTCCATCTGTTCGATCAGAAATTCGGTCGGCATGGCCGTGTTGCTCTCGACGTCGAGCTTCTTCCCGGCGAGGAGCATCAGGTAGGCGGCGCGGCGCAGCGGATTTTTCAGGGTCTGGTACGCTTCATTGACGCGCGTCGCCCATTGCATCGAAACGCGCTTTTCCGCGTCGCCCGCGCCCGCGTAGCGGTCGGGATGCGCGAGAACCTGCATCTCGCGGTAGCGTTTGTCCAGGAGATCCGGGTCGGTCCGGAATTTTTTCGGCAGACCGAACAGGGCAAAATGGTCGACGTTGAAATCCATCAGCGCTCGTTCAAAGCCCCGTCAGCCAACTTCGACCACTTCAAACACTCCATCCGCTCACTCCTTCTCCAAACCGCCCGCGCCGGCATCTTTTGCCGCTGTTCGTGACGACCACGGCTCTTCTTCGCGCAAAGCGCGCGATTTTAGCATCCAATCCGCACGAGACGCGCGGCGCGGTTTCTCAGACGCTGAAGCTCTCGCCGCAGCCGCAGGCGTTCCTGACGTTCGGGTTATTGAAGCGGAAGCCCTCGTTCAAGCCCTCACGGGTGTAGTCGAGTTCCGTACCGTCGAGGTAGGGCAGGCTCTTGGCGTCGATCAGCACCTTGACGCCGTGAGACTCGAATTCGACATCGTCCGGCGCGACGACATCGACGAATTCGAGACGGTACGCGACGCCCGAACACCCGCTCGTGCGCACGCCGAGGCGCAGTCCGACGCCCTGCCCGCGCTTTGCCATATAGTTCGCCACGTGCTTCGCGGCCTTTTCAGATAATGTTACCGCCATTTCATTTTCTCCTTACTGCTGTGTCGATTCACCGCTCTTTTTTCTGTAATCCGCGACAGCGGCCTTGATGGCATCTTCCGCCAGTATCGAGCAGTGAATCTTCACCGGCGGCAGAGCCAATTCTTCGGCGATCTGGGTATTCTTGATTTCCAGCGCCTGGTCGAGGGTTTTGCCCTTGACCCATTCGGTCACGAGCGACGAAGAAGCAATCGCCGAACCGCATCCGTATGTCTTGAAACGCGCGTCTTCGATGACGCCGTCGTTCCCGACCTTGATCTGCAATTTCATCACGTCGCCGCAGGCCGGCGCGCCGACCATCCCGGTCGCCACGCCCGCCTCGTCCTTGTCGAAGGAACCCACGTTGCGCGGGTTCTCGTAGTGATCCAGGACTTTTGTACTGTATGTCATATCCTCATCCTTGTCAAATATCATTCCTTTTCCAGTTCGTTCATACTTTGATGCCGAGCCGCAGACAGTACAGGTAGTACGGCAAGGCGAGTCGACAAAGGGATGGGCGGACTGGAAATGGAATCAGTGCGCCGCCCACTGTACCCGGCTCAAATCGACGCCCTCCTGAACCATTTCCCAGAGCGGCGACATGTCGCGCAGCTTGCCGATTTTTTCGTGCAATTCCTTGACGGCGTAGTCGATCTCTTCTTCGGTATTGAAGCGGCCGATCGTGATCCGCACCGAGCTGTGCGCGAGTTCGTCGTCGCGTCCAAGCGCGCGCAGCACGTAGGAAGGTTCGAGCGAGGCGGACGTGCAGGCCGACCCCGAAGAGACCGCGAGGTCCTTGATCGACATCAGCATCGACTCGCCTTCGACGTAGGCGAAACTGACGTTCAGATTGTGCGGGACGCGATGTTCGAGGTCGCCGTTCACATAGACGTGCGGAATATCGGAAATCCCCTTGAGCAACTTGTCGCGCAGGGCGCGGATCCGCAGGTTTTCGGCGTCCATTTCGAGACGCGCGAGCCGGAAGGCTTCGCCCATCCCGACGATCTGGTGCGTCGGTAGCGTCCCCGAACGGAGACCGCGTTCGTGCCCGCCTCCGTGCATCTGCGCCTCGATGCGGACGCGCGGTTTGCGTCGGACGAAAAGCGCGCCGATGCCTTTCGGCCCGTAGATCTTGTGCGCCGACAGACTCATGAGGTCGGCTTTGAGCGTCGTTAAGTCGATCTTCATCTTCCCCGCCGCCTGCGCGGCGTCGACGTGGAATACGATGCCCCTCTCGCGACAGATTTCGCCGATCTCCTCGACCGGCTGCACGACGCCGATCTCGTTATTGACGAACATCACCGAGACCAGGATCGTATCGGGGCGAAGCGCACTTTTGAAGTCTTCGAGGCAGACGAGACCGTTTTCGCGCACGTCGAGGTAAGTCACGTCGAAGCCCCGGCGCTCGAGTTCGCGGCAGGGGTCGAGGACGGCCTTGTGCTCGGTCTTCACGGTGATGACGTGTTTGCCCCGGCCCGAGTGGAACGCCGCCGCGCCCTTGAGCGCCAGATTGTCCGATTCGGTCGCGCCGGAGGTCCAGACGATCTCCCTCGGGTCGGCACCCACGAGCCGCGCGACTTCTTCACGCGCCTCCTCGACGGCCGCCTCGGCCTCCCAGCCGAAGGAATGCGAATTCGAAGCCGGATTGCCGAACTTCTCGACGAGGTAGGGAATCATTTTTTCAGCGACGCGCGGGTCGACCTGCGTCGTCGCCGACGAATCCAGGTAAATCGGAAGTTTCAGCATCTCCTTCGCTCCATTTCTATCGTGAGGCCGCGACAGCGGTCAATTTCATCAAATCCGACAAAGCCTCGCGCAATGCGTTCAAAAAACCCTGAACTTCCGCGAAGGTATTCGACGCGCCGAAGCTCACGCGCACCGCGCCGCGCGCTTCTATGGGCGCAACGCCCATCGCAAGGAGCACGTGCGACGGCTCCGGGTTTTCGCCGGAGCACGCGGAACCGCTCGAAACGGCGTATCCGGCGCGGTCGAGCTTCGAGACCAGCGTTTCACCCTCGACGTTCGGGACGGCGAAACTGACGGTATTCGGCAAGCGTTCCGCGTCCAATCCGAAGATGCGCGCGCCGAGTTCGATCAGGCCGCGTTCGAGCGCGCACCGTAATTCAAGCATTTTCTCGGCGTTTTCGGCGCGCGCGCACACGGCGAGTTCGCAGCAGGCGCCGAAACCGACGATCGCCGCGACATTCTCGGTTCCCGCGCGCAGACCCTTTTCGTGCCCGCCGCCCGCGATGAGCGGTTCGAGCCAGACGCGCTTGTCGACGACGAGCGCCGCGGCGCCTTTCGGCCCGCCGAGCTTGTGCGCGGAGAGCGTCATTGCATTGACGCCCACCGCGTTCAGCGCCCGAAAGTCGATCGGGAGTTTGCCGAGTATCTGTACCGCGTCGGTGTGAAAAAGCGCGCCGCGCGCCCGCGCCGCCAACGCGGGAATGTCCTGCAAAACGCCGGTTTCGTTATTCGCCGCCATGACCGAAACGATCGCAGGCTTCTTCTCGGCGACCTCGAAATACGCGTCGTAATCGATGCAACCGTCCGCGTCGACGGCGAGTTTCTCCAGCGCCCACCCACGCCGCGCGAGTTGCTCGGCGGGACGGAGTACGCAGGGATGCTCGACCGCGCTGACCGCGATGAGGCCGGGTTTCATGCGCTCCGCCGCGCCCTTTATGAAAAGGTTGTTGGCCTCCGAACCGCCGCTCGTGAAAATGATTTCCGAGGGCTGCGCGCCGACGGCGGCGGCGACGATCCCGCGCGCGTCGTCGACCGCGCGACGCGCCGCGCGTCCGTATTCGTGCCGGCTCGAAGGGTTGCCGAAACGCGCCGACAGCCAGGGCGCCATCGCTTCCAGCACCGAGGGGTCGATCGGCGTCGTCGCGTTGTGGTCGAAATATACGGGTGCAAACATGGCTCTACGCGTGCGCCGCCCGGGCGCCGCGCCTTTCCTTGTTGAAAACGGCGAATGCGTGGTCGACGCCCTTGCCCGCCTTGCGCAACTGCTTTTCGACGAGTTCGCCGAGCGTGACCGAGTTCAGGAATTCATAGACTTTCGCGTTCAGCGTCGCCCACAGTTCGTGCGTCATGCAAAGTTTCGTATTCTTGCAGTTTTCCTTGCCGCCGCAGCGCGTCGCGTCGATCGCCTCGTCGACGGCGCAAACGATGTCGGCGACGGAAATCTGCCGCGCGGGACGCGCCAGCCGGTAGCCGCCGCCCGGGCCGCGCACACTCTCGACAAGGCGGTAACGGCGCAATTTGCCAAAAAGCTGTTCGAGGTAGGAAAGCGAGATCGTCTGACGCGCGCTGATATCCGCGAGCGTCACCGGACCGTCGGCGCCCGACAGCGCCAGGTCGATCATCGCCGTCACCGCGAAACGTCCCTTCGTCGTCAAACGCATGCAAACCTCCCGAACAAATACCTGATCGTTTTACTCAACTATAGAACAAACGACGAAATCAGTCAACTATTTTGCTCAGATAATTCGCGTCGAAGCGGTCGGCCGTCGCCAACTCGTCCTTCACGGCCGCCTCGCCGAGTTCGAGCCGCTTGAGCAGAAGGTCGATCCGCCGGTCGGTCTCGACCGCGTGGTCGAGCAGGCCGTGAATCGCCTTGGCCAGCGGGTCGTCGGGTTTGCCTTCGAGCGCGTACGCCGAAAAACCCATCTGGCCGGCCTTGTCCTCGCGCTTTTGCGCCTGTTCGGAATCGATGATCCGCGCCGGATTGCCGACCGCCGTCGTTTCGGGCGGGACATCGCGGACGACGACGGCGTTCGAGCCGACCTTCGCGCGCGCGCCGACGGTCACCGGGCCGAGAATCTGCGCGCCCGCGCCGACGACGACGCCGTCGCCGATCGTCGGGTGGCGCCTCCCCTTGGTCCAGGAAGTCCCGCCGAGCGTAACGCCGTGGTACAGCGTCACGTCGTCGCCGACGACCGCCGTCTCGCCGATCACGACGCCCATCCCGTGGTCGATGAAAAAACGGCGTCCGATCACCGCGCCGGGGTGGATTTCGATCCCCGTGAAAAAGCGCCCCAGGTGCGAAACCATGCGTCCCAACCAGAACATGCGGCGGCACCACAGCCAGTGCGACGCGCGATGGAACAGAATCGCGTGGATTCCGGGGTAACAGGTCAGGACCTCCCACGACGTGCGAGCTGCGGGGTCCCGGTCGAAAACCGAGCGTATATCTTCGCGCAGACGGGCAAACATGAAAAGCCTCCAGAAGTCTCAAGGGTCGCCATTGTAAAAAACCCGAGCGTTTTTATCAAGAATTTTATCGCGGGGTGGATTGCAAAGCTGCCGATACTTGATGGGAAAAAATTATTGTGGTATAGAAGGAAGATTGAAGTGATCGACGAAACCCGAAGAAACTTCGCCGGATCGATGAAAACCCAAACTGAACCGAAACGGAATCCCTTCGTGATCGGCCCCGCCGGAGGCGTCCTCGTGAAAGTTTTTGTCTGACGCCCTCCCTGTCAGACTACAAAGAGGCTTTCGGCCCTCTTTTTTTCGATCGAAGCCCTGAAAAAATACTGAGTGGGCTGAAAAGTCTCGACACAAATCTCGGCGGATAGGGTTTGCGGACTGTGGATTCCGCAATATCGGAAAAAGTAAAATGGACAAGTGGAGGGGGTATGAAAAAATTCAGTCGGTTTTCTCTCGGACCTGTCGTACTTTTCGCATTTTTCCCGCTTTGCGCCCTCGCGCAGCCCCTGACGTTTTATTGCATGAAGGACGGCCACAAAATCATCACGGACCAACCCTGCGCCAGCCTGTCCGCGTCTCAGGAAGAAGTCAAACGCGGCGCCGATTATCCTCCGCTGAGCACAATCGAAGGTGGCCTCACGGACTACGAAAAGCAGTTGTTGAGGCAACACGATTCGCGCGTCGCCGCCCAAAATCAGGTTTGGGAAAATCAGCGCGAGGAAGAAAACAGCATCGAGGAACACGCGGCAAAGACCAAGGAATCGCAATGCAATGCGCTCGTCGCCGAAAAGAAATTTCTCCAGCAACGCCAACGCTACCTGAGCGACGCGTACGACGCCGAAAGGTTTCAGATCATCAATAAAAAGTATTGGGATTTGAAATGCGCGTTCAGGTGACAGAGGACAGAGGACTGAAGACAGAGTACAGAACGGCCTTCGGCCTTTGTAATCAGTGTTCAGTAATCAGAGGGAGGATGTCCTGCGACATCTGACGACTGAACACAGATCACGAAGCGAGCGCCAGCGAGCGCTCAGTCTTCTGTCCTCTGTCCTCTGTCCTCTGTCTTCTGTCTCCTGTCCTCTGTTCCGAATGACGGCAGGATTCATTTTCGCTTTATTTTTTGTTTATTCTGCTTTATAATCCGATGCTTGTTTCCGTTCGCTTCCCGTTGGGGGAGGTTTTTTTGGAGATGGGCGTTTTGCCCATTTTTTATTTGCGGCCATGAATTTGAACGAACTTCTCGATAAAACGCTCGCGGGCCTCGGCTTCGACTTGGTCGACGTCGAGCAAAGCCCGCGTGGGCGCGTCCTTCGGGTGTTCATCGACAAACCGGAAAAGTCGGGCGGCGTCGATGTCGAGGATTGCGCCCTCGTCAGCGACCACTTGTCGCGCGTCCTCACCGTCGAGAACGTCGATTACGAGAGACTGGAGATTTCTTCGCCCGGACTCGACCGCGTGCTCAAGAAGGCGTCGGATTTCGAGCGTTTTTCCGGAGCGGAGATTGCCTTGCGTCTGCGTTTGCCGCTCCACGGTCGCCGCAAATTCACCGGCGTCCTCTTGGGTTTGAGTGACGGAAAAATTCGCTTGCGCGTTGGCGCGGACGAGACGGAGCAAAAAACGGAATCCGAAATGGAGTTCGATCTGGACAACGTCGATAAGGCGCGGCTGGTCCCGACGTTCGGAAACTCAGGAGATAAGAGAGGATTGAAACGATGAGCCGTGATATTTTGCTGCTGGTGGACGTGCTGGCGCGCGAGAAAAACGTGGCGAAGGAAACCGTTTTCGGCGCGCTCGAACAGGCTTTGGCGTCGGCGTCCAAGAAACAGATCCACGACGACGCCGACGTGCGCGTTTCCGTCGACCGCGAGACGGGGGACTTCGACGCTTTCCGGTGTTGGGAGGTCGTCGACGACGAGGAATTCGTCAGCGAGGCGCACCAGATTCCCCTTTCCGAAGCGCACAAGCAGGACGCCGAGATCGAAGTCGGGGAAATCCTCGAAGAGGCGCTTCCTCCGATCGACTTCGGTCGGATCGGCGCGCAGGCGGCCAAACAGGTCATCCTCCAGAAAATCCGCGATGCCGAGCGCGACCAGATTCTGAACGATTTCCTCGACCGCAAGGAAAGCCTGCTGACCGGAGCGATCAAGCGGATGGAGCGTGGAAACGCGATCATCGAGACGGGCCGGATCGAGGCCTTGTTGCCGCGCGACCAGATGATTCCGCGCGAAAACCTGCGCGTCGGCGATCGCATCAAGGCGTATCTGCTCCGCGTCGACCGCGCCGCGCGCGGACCGCAGTTGATCCTTTCGCGCACGGCGCCCGAATTCATCATCAAACTTTTCGAGATGGAAGTCCCCGAAGTCGAGGACGGCCTGCTCGAAATCAAGGCCGCGGCCCGCGACCCCGGAATACGCGCGAAGATCGCCGTGAAGTCGAACGACCAGCGCATCGACCCGATCGGTACCTGCGTCGGGATGCGCGGGATGCGCGTCACGGCCGTCACGAACGAACTCGCCGGCGAGCGCGTCGACATCGTGCTCTGGTCGTCCGACCCGGCGCAATTCGTCGTCGGAGCGCTCGCGCCCGCCGAGGTGCTCTCGGTCGTCGTCGACGAGGACCGCCACAGCATGGATGTCGTCGTCAATGAAGAAAATCTGGCGATCGCGATCGGTCGCGGCGGGCAGAATGTCCGGCTGGCGTCGGAGATGACGGGCTGGACGATCAACCTGATGACCGAGGAAGAATCGCAGACGCGCGCCGAGGCGGAAATCGCGGCGATTCGCGTCCAGTTCATGGAAAAACTCGACGTCGACGAAGACATGGCCAACCTCCTGATCAGCGAAGGCTTTTCGACGCTGGAAGAAATCGCCTACGTGCCCTTCCACGAAATGCTGGAAATCGAGGCGCTCGACGAGGCGACGGCGCAGGAATTGCGCGACCACGCGAGGAATATCCTCCTGACGGAAGCCATTCTGACCGAGGAGCGGATCGGTGAGGTCGCCGAAGACCTGCTCAACCTCGACGGAATGGACAAGGCGCTTGCCGAAAAGCTCGCGCTGAACAGCGTGAAGACGCGCGACGATTTGGCGGATCTGGCGGTGGACGAATTGACCGAAATGACCGGAATCGACGACGAGCGGGCGCGGCAGTTGATTACGACGGCCCGCGCGCATTGGTTCGAATAAGTGGAGATAGAGGGATTTCCTATGGCGCAAACGAATGTCGCCCAATTTGCCGTCAATCTGAAAATGCCGGTCGAGGAGTTGATCGAGCAGCTTGGAAAGGCCGGCGTCCGTGCGCTCAGAGCCAACGATGCGCTGTCCGAGCAGGACAAGTCGAAATTGCTCGAGTACCTGCGCGGTTCGCGCGGTCAGGCGGGCGCCCGGACGAAAATCACGCTGACGCGCAAGCAGACTTCGGAGATCAAGTCGATGGACGCGCACGGAAAAGCGCGCACCGTCCAGGTCGAAGTGCGCAAGAAGCGCGTCCTCGTCAAGCGCGAAGTCTTGCCGTCCGAAGCCAAGGCCGGCGGCGCGCGCGTCTCGCCGACGCAGCCGGAAGCCTCCAGTGCGACACCCGCGTCATCCACACCGCCCACGCCCTCCGCGTCCCCAGTGACTTCGGCGCCCACTTCCTCCGCCCCGTCCGTCCCGGCCACGCCGGAAGTGAGACGCAAGCCCAAAACCGCCGCGCCGCACTCCGGAACGCCGGGGACTCCCCCCTCCGAGAAACCTTCGGCGCCGATGCCGAAAACCGGCGGGGCGGTAAAAAGCGGCGACGCGTCCGGGAAAACCGCGGGCGCCACGCCGGCGGAGCCGAAACCGCACACCGCCCGCAAGCTCACGCGCGCGTCGATCATCGGTGACGAGCAACAACGTCTGCGCGCCGAGGAAGAGCGCCGCAACACCGAACTCCGCACGCGTCAGGAAGCCGAGTACCGGGAAAAACAGGAACGCATCGCGCGTCTGAAGCTCGAAGCCGAAGAAAAAGCGCAGGCGGCGCGCGCCGCCGAGGCGGCGAAGCAGGCCGTCGCGCAAACGGCCAACGAACCCGCCGAGGAGAAGCCCGCGCAAAAACCGGCGACCGATAAAAAAGTCGCGGAGAAAAAAGACTGGCGGGGCGGCAACGGCAGCGGCAAGCGCCAGGGCGGTCGGACGCGCGGCGCGCCGTCGGGCGGGGCCGGTCGCGGCGGCGCGAGGCACGGAAAAGGCGGCGGTCGCGGAAACGCGCCGGAAATTCGCACCTCGTTCCAGGCGCCGACCGAGGCCATCGTCCGCGAAGTGCGCGTTCCGGAAACGATTTCGGTTTCCGACCTTTCACACAAGATGGCCGTCAAGGCGACCGAAGTCATCAAGACGCTGATGAAAATGGGCTTGATGGTCACGATCAACCAGGTGCTCGACCAGGAAACGGCGATGATCATCGTCGAAGAAATGGGGCACAAGGCCGTCGCGGCCAAACTCGACGACCCGGCCGCCTTCCTCGATGAGAAGGATTACGCCGACGCGGAGCTTCTACCGCGCGCGCCGGTGCTCACGGTCATGGGGCACGTCGACCACGGCAAGACCTCATTGCTCGACTACATCCGCCGAACGCGCGTCGCGTCCGGCGAAGCCGGCGGGATCACGCAGCATATCGGCGCTTACCACGTCGAGACGGCGCGCGGGATGGTGACCTTCCTCGATACGCCGGGGCACGAAGCCTTCACGGCGATGCGCGCGCGCGGCGCGCAGGCGACCGACATCGTCATCCTCGTCGTCGCCGCTGACGACGGCGTGATGCCGCAGACGCGCGAAGCGATTCACCACGCGCGCGCGGCCAACGTCCCGATCGTCGTCGCGATCAACAAGATCGACAAACCCGACGCCAACCCCGACCGCGTCAAACAGGAACTGATCGCCGAGAGCGTCATTCCCGAAGAATACGGCGGCGATTCGCCCTTCATCTGCGTTTCGGCGAAAACCGGCGCGGGGATCGACGAACTGCTCGAAAACGTCCTGCTCCAAGCCGAAATCCTCGAATTCAAGGCGCCGCGGACGACGCCGGCGAAGGGTTTGATCATCGAGGCGCGGCTCGACAAGGGGCGCGGCCCCGTCGCGACGATGCTCGTCCAGTCGGGAAGCCTCCATCAGGGCGACGTGCTTTTGGCGGGTCAGGTCTTTGGCCGCATCCGCGCGATGCTCGACGAAAACGGCCGGCCGATCAAGGAAGCGGGGCCGTCGATTCCCGTCGAAATCCTCGGACTCTCGGACGTCCCGACCGCCGGACAGGAGGCGATGGTTCTCGCCGACGAACGCAAGGCGCGTGAAATCGCGCTTTTCCGCCAGGGCAAGTTCCGCGACGTCAAACTCGCGAGCAAACAGGCGGCGAACCTCGAAAATATCCTGGAGCAGATGGCCGATTCCGACGTGAAGACGCTGGCCCTGATCATCAAGGCCGACGTGCAGGGTTCGCAGGAAGCGCTCTCGCAGTCTCTGCAAAAACTCTCCGCCGACGAGGTCAAGGTCGACGTCATTCACGCGGGCGTCGGCGCGATCAGCGAATCCGACGTCCACCTCGCGCAGGCGTCGAGCGCGGTCATCATCGGCTTCAACGTTCGCGCGGACGTCAGCGTGCGCAAGATCGCGGAAAACGTCGGCGTGGACATCCGGTACTACAACATCATTTACGACGTCGTCGACGACGTGAAAGCGGCGCTTTCCGGGATGCTCGCGCCCGAAAGACGCGAAGAAATCGTCGGCACGGTCGAGATACGCCAGGTCTTCCGCGCGAGCAAGATCGGGACGATCGCCGGCTGCTACGTGCTCGACGGTGTCGTCAAGCGTTCCTCGCGCGCGCGGCTTCTGCGCGACCACGTGGTGATCTGGAACGGCGAGATCGAATCGGTCCGCCGCTTCAAGGAAGACGTGAAAGAAGTGCACGCGGGTTACGAGTGCGGCCTGTCGTTGAAAAATTACGCCGACTACAAGGAAGGCGACCGGATCGAAGTCTACGACGTGACCGAAATCGCGCGGACGCTCTGAGAGAATTCGAGGAAAAAACATGTCGGAACACAGATCGTTTTCCCGCCGGGAGCGCGTCGCCGAGCAGATACGCCGCGACCTTTCCGACCTGATTCGCCTGGAACTCAAAGACCCGCGCGTCGGCATGATCAGCCTCACGAGCGTCGAAGTCTCGGCGGATTACGCGCACGCAAAAATCTTTTTCAGCACGCTCGAAGCGAGCGAGCGCGTTCCCGAAATCCTGGCCGGCCTCGAAAAAGCTTCCGGTTTCCTCCGCCACGAACTCGGCAAGCGCATCAGCACTCACATGACGCCGCAACTGCACTTCATCTTCGACGCGTCGATCGAACGCGGCGCCGAACTCTCGGAACTGATCCGTCAGGCGATCTCGATCTCGGATGCAGCGCCCTGATTCCATTTCCTTTCGTCCATTCCTTTGTCGACTTCGCCTTGCGGGACGCGAAACCTGTAAAGCGGCTCGGCATCAAGGTATGAACGAACTGCAAAGTGAAGCAAGAGAACTCCAAGGCCGGACTGGTTTGGCGTTGTTTTTACATGGTATGAAGGTGGGCTTTACCCACCTTCATACCCATATCAACCCGGCAAAAAGTAGGGTTTTACTTTTTGACGAACACTAACGCCAAGCCCTCGTGGAAGCGCGTCGACGGCGTCCTCCTGCTCGACAAGGACGAAGGACTCTCGTCGAATCATGCGCTGCAAAAAGCGCGGCGCCTCTATTCCGCCGCGAAAGCCGGGCACACCGGGACGCTCGACCCGCTGGCGACCGGTTTACTCCCCGTATGCTTCGGCGAAGCGACAAAATTCTCCGGCGGCCTTCTCGACGCCGACAAGGCTTACGAAGCGACGCTGCAATTCGGCGTAAAGACCACGACCGGCGACAGCGAGGGCGAAATCGTCGAGCGCCGCGAAGTCATGCTCTCACGCGATGACGTCGAAGCGGCGCTCGGATTCTTTCGCGGCGAGATACGGCAAGTGCCGCCGATGTACTCGGCCCTGAAGCACGGCGGGGAGCCGCTTTACCGTCTGGCGCGGCGTGGTGAAACAGTCGAACGCGTGCCGCGCGTCGTCACGATTTATGCGCTCGACCTCCTCGATTTTTCCGAAACGTCTTGCCGCCTGCGCGTGCGGTGCAGCAAAGGCGCGTACATCCGCACGCTCGCCGAGGACATCGGCGAAAACTTAAGTTGCGGTGCGCACCTGACGGCGCTGAGGCGGACTGCCGTCGGCGATTTTTGTGTCGCCGACGCCGCGACGCTCGCCGACCTTGCCGCGCTCGGCGAGGACGCGCGGATGGAAGTGCTCAAACCCGTCGACGCGCTACTGGAAACACTGCCGATCCTTGCGATCGACGGGAGAAGCGCCGAACGCTTCCTTCACGGCAATCCGATCCGCCTCGACGCGCCAACGCGCCTTGGCGCGCACCGGGTCTACGCCGACGGGCGCTTCGCCGGGACGGGGGAAGTCACCCCCGGCGGAATACTCCAGGCCCGCCGCTTGGTCGCCGCCTGATTACGTTCCCCTTCCTTTTCCACCCCCCTACTCCCTCATTCACGCGAACGCGGAACCTTGGGGGTAGCAATGCTCACAAGCTATCCGGATCGGGCATCAAGGCACGAATGATTTGGAAAAGGAATCAATCGTCATCGCCCCACCAACTTCCCAGGAAAAACCCAAGAGCGAGCGGCACGAGCCAGTTGCCGCTGCTCCGGCACGGGGCAGGAGGGGCGACATAGTCGGTCCGATACGAGACCGAAGGAGCGATATTTTCTTGTCTGACGACAACGGGTGGCGCGACGTAAGGCTTGTTGTTGCGAATGCGCCACCAAGCCTCGATACCGATGCTGACGCAGGAAAATGGTAACAGAATCAAGAGGATCGCTATGGCCGGAACGATCAGGAGACAGGAGAGAAGACAGAGGACAACAAACAAACCCGCGACGATAAAGCTTGCGAGGAGTTGGGCAAACCAGTCTTCTGCAGACGGCCCGTAAACAAACAAGTAAGCCCACGCGACAAGGAAGAACACGCCCAACCAGAGTTGTACGTGCTCCTCTATTCGCGCACTGAAAAAATCCCCGAAGGACATGCCAAGCGCTTTTCTGCGCGCGACACGCGCCATCTCGTCGCTCAGGTTGTACTGCTTTGGCATTTCTTCTTGCGGACGCCCCCTGGGATAGAGAACGCAAAGGTAGATCAGCAATATGACTACGCCCACCGTACCCACCGCCAAAATCTCTTCGTCCCCGCGCGGCGCCAGAAGGAAGCAACTCAAAAGCACCCCGATCGCCGCGCCAACACCCGCCAGCGCGCCGATCAAAAGAGCGGCGACACGATTTTTCCCGCGTGCGGTGCGACGGCGGAAAACCACTGTCCACACCAATGCACACGCTGCGAACATGGAAAGCAGGGCCAGCAACGCGCCGAAGTGTTCGCTCATGAAACCTCCGCTCGACCGATGCGGGACACCCGCTGACCGCCGGGCGGCTCCCGTTGCATGACGCGCCCCTCGCAAGCCCGATGTTCGGGCAAATCGACGATTCTACGAATGGGCGTCACGGGGAAACCCCCGCATTCAGTGGACGACGGACTGCGTCGCGGCGCTCTCGGTAGCGGCTGAAAGCGGCGGCGGCGGAGTTGGTTCCACGAGCGCCTGCGGTTTGCTTTCGAGCGCGAGTTCGAGGACCTTGTCGATCCACCTGACCGGGATGATCTCGATTCTGTTTTTGATGTTATCGGGAATTTCGGCGAGGTCGCGGACGTTTTCTTCGGGAATCAGCACGCGTTTCAGCCCCCCGCGAACCGCGGCGAGCAGTTTTTCCTTGAGACCGCCGATCGGGAGCACTTCGCCGCGCAGCGTGATTTCACCCGTCATGGCGATGTCGCAACACACCGGGATTCCGGTCAGGACGGATACGAGCGCGGTGCACAGCCCGATCCCCGCCGACGGGCCGTCTTTCGGGATCGCGCCTTCGGGGAGGTGGATGTGAATATCGCTTTTTTGGTAGAAATCCTCTTCGATTCCCAGCGAGCGCGAGCGCTTGCGGACGACCGAGAGCGCGGCTTGCACGGATTCCTGCATGACCTCGCCGAGTTTGCCGGTCGTGATCGTTTTCCCCTTGCCCGGCAGGACGACCGATTCGATCGTCAGCAGTTCTCCGCCGACTTCGGTCCAGGCAAGCCCGGTGACCTGGCCGACCTGGTTTTCGCGCTCGGCAACGCCGAATGAATACCGGCGCACGCCGAGGAATTTGTCGAGGTTTCGGGACGTTACGGCGAAGCGTTTCTGCGTTTTCTTGATGAGCAGGAGTTTCACGACCTTGCGGCATATTTTGGAGATATCGCGTTCGAGCGCGCGGACGCCGGCTTCGCGCGTGTAGTAACGCACGATGTCCCGAATCGCGTTTTCCGCGATCGTCAATTCCGTCGTCTTCAGCCCGTTGAGCTTCATCTGCTTCGGGAGAAGGTAGCGCTCGGCGATGTTGATTTTTTCGTCTTCGGTATAGCCCGAAAGGCGGATGACTTCCATGCGGTCGAGGAGTGGCGCGGGAATATTCATCGTGTTCGCCGTTGCGACGAACATCACGTCGGAAAGGTCGTATTCGACCTCGACGTAATGGTCGACGAAGGTCGAATTCTGTTCGGGGTCGAGGACTTCGAGTAGCGCCGAGCTGGGGTCGCCACGGAAATCCTGACCCATTTTATCGACCTCGTCCAGGAGGTAGAGCGGGTTTTTCACGGCGACTTTCGTCATGTTCTGGAGGATTTTTCCGGGCATCGAGCCGATATAGGTGCGGCGATGGCCACGAATTTCGGCTTCGTCGTGCACGCCGCCCAAGCTCATGCGGACGAATTTTCGCCCTGTCGCGCTGGCGATCGACTGGCCGAGCGAGGTCTTTCCGACACCGGGCGGACCGACGAGGCAGAGGATCGGCGCCTTGAGCTTTTCGACGCGCTGCTGGACGGCCAGGTATTCGATGATTCTTTCCTTGACCCTTTCGAGTCCCCAGTGGTCGCGGTCGAGGATTTTCCCGGCTTTGACGAGGTCCTTGCTCGTGCGCGTCCTCTTGCGCCAAGGCAGGCCGATCAGCGTTTCGATGTAGCCGCGAACGACGGTGGCCTCGGCCGACATCGGCGACATCAGGCGGAGTTTCTTGAGTTCGGTCTGGACTTTCGCCATGCCTTCCTTGCTCATTCCCCCTTGTTTCGCGCGTTTTTCGAGGTCTTCGAAATCCGCGCCGTCCTCGGTTTCTCCGAGTTCTTTCTGGATCGCCTTGACCTGTTCGTTGAGGTAGTATTCGCGCTGGCTTTTCTCCATCTGGCGCTTGACGCGACCGCGAATCCTTTTTTCGACCAGGAGAATGTCGATTTCGGTCTCGAGTTGCGAGAGCAGGCGTTCGATGCGGCCCCGGACTTCGAAAATTTCGAGAACTTCCTGTTTTTGTTCGAGCTTGAGCGGCAGGTGCGCCGCGATCGTGTCCGCGAGGCGCCCCGCTTCTTCGATGTTGCTGACCGAAGTCAGAATTTCGGGCGGGATTTTTTTGTTGAGTTTGACGTATTGGTCGAACTGGACGAGCACGGCGCGGCGCAAGGCTTCGACTTCGTGGTCGACGGCGGTTTCCGACTCGACGGGACGGGTCAATGCGACGAACATCTCGCCGCGCAGGTGGATCGCTTCGATCTGCGAGCGCCGTACGCCTTCGACGAGCACCTTGACCGTTCCGTCCGGCAGCTTGAGCATTTGGAGGATATTCGCCCTGCAACCGACCGTGTAGAGGTCCTTGATCTCCGGGTCGTCCTTGCCGGCCGATTTTTGCGCCACGAGCATGACTCCGTTCCCGGACCCCATCGCGGCTTCGATCGCGCGGATCGACTTCGGGCGCCCGACGAACAAAGGAATCACCATGTGCGGGAAGACGACGACGTCCCTCAGGGGAAGCAGGGGCAATTCCATGGTTTCAGCGGAGAAAAGGGGCATCAGGGCTACTCATAAATAAAGGGTTTGAGGGAGTTCCCCAAATGGGGGCGTCCTTCCATATTTCAAGCGGGCGCGAAAACGATCAACTCGAACCGGAAACCTTGCTGGGTGAATCGGCGTAGATGATCAGCGGCCGCGCGCCGTTGGCGACCATGTTTTCGTCGAGGACGACTTTCGTAACGTTTTCCATCCCCGGCAACTCGTACATCGTGTCGAGCAGGATCGACTCCAGGATCGACCGCAAACCCCGCGCGCCGGTTTTTCTTTCCTGCGCGCGCTGGGCAATCGCGGTCAGCGCCGCCGGACGAATTTCGAGTTCGACGCCTTCCATTGCAAAAAGCTTCTGATACTGCTTCACGAGGGCGTTTTTCGGCTCGACGAGGATCTGGACGAGCGCGTCGGTCGAAAGCTCTTCGAGCGTCGCGACGACCGAGAGGCGCCCGACGAGTTCGGGAATCAGCCCGTACTTGATGAGGTCGTCGGGTTCGACCGTGCGCAGGATGTCGTTGCCGCCGTCGCTCTTGCTCTTGACTTCGGCGCCGAACCCCATCCCGCCGTGCTCGGAGCGGTGCCGGATCACCTTTTCAAGGCCGTCGAAGGCGCCGCCGCAGATGAACAGGATGTTCGTCGTATCGACCTGGAGGAAATCCTGACTCGGATGTTTGCGCCCGCCCTGCGGAGGAACCGACGCGGTCGTCCCTTCGATCAGCTTCAGGAGCGCCTGCTGCACCCCCTCGCCCGAAACGTCGCGCGTGATCGACGGGTTCTCCGATTTGCGCGAAATCTTGTCGATCTCGTCGATGTAAACGATGCTCTTTTGCGCCTTCTCGATATCGTGTCCGCACTTCTGGAGCAGTTTCTGGATGATGTTTTCGACGTCTTCGCCGACGTAGCCGGCCTCGGTCAGCGTCGTCGCGTCGGCCATTACGAAAGGAACGTCGAGCAGGCGCGCGAGCGTTTGCGCGAGCAGGGTCTTTCCGGACCCCGTCGGCCCGATCAGAAGGATGTTGCTTTTGGTGAGTTCGACGTCCGCGTCGCGGCTGTCTTTGTGACGCAAACGCTTGTAGTGGTTATAGACGGCGACGGCCAATATCCGCTTCGCGGTATCCTGCCCAACGACGTACTGGTCGAGGATCGCGGAAATCTCCTTCGGCGTCGGGATTTCGTTCCGGGAAAGCTTCTCAGCGTCGAGCGAGTTTTCCTCGCTGACGATGTCGTTGCACAGGGCGATGCACTCGTCGCAGATATAGACCTTCGGGCCCGCGATGAGTTTCTTGACCTCGTGCTGGCTCTTGTTGCAAAACGAGCAATAGAGCAGGGATTCGCCGATTTTTTTATCGCCCATTTTATTTCGCCTCAAGCTACAAACATCCAATGATACCTTAACCGGAAATACGGGTTTTCGTTCGTGAATCGCCGACGGCGTGAAGACACGCCGCGCGCGTGAAAGCGACGCGCACGCGGTAAAGCCGGCCGGCGGCGGTTTTGTCGAAAGGCAATGAACTCATTCGCCGTCGCGCCGAGCGAGCACTTTGTCGATCAGGCCGTATTCTGCCGCCTCCCGCGCCGAGAGAAAGTTGTCCCGGTCGGTATCCTTTTCGATGCGCTCGATCGGCTGCCCCGTATGGAAGGCCATGATTTCGTTGATTTTTGCGCGTAGAGAAAGGATTTCCTTCGCGTGGATCGCGATGTCGGACGCCTGCCCCTGAAAGCCGCCGATCGGCTGGTGGATCATCATGCGCGAATTCGGGAGCGCGAAGCGCTTTCCCTTCGCGCCCGCGCACAGCAAAAAGGCGCCCATCGACGCGGCCTGCCCCATGCAGAGCGTCGAGACGTCGGGCTTGATGAACTGCATGGTATCGTAGATCGACAAGCCGGCCGTGATCGAACCGCCCGGAGAATTGATGTAAAACTGGATATCCTTGTCAGGATTCTCGGCTTCGAGGAAAAGCAACTGCGCGACGATGAGGTTCGCCGTCGCGTCGTTAACCGGCCCGACGAGGAAGACGACGCGCTCCTTCAAGAGGCGCGAATAAATGTCGTACGCGCGCTCGCCGCGCCCGCTCTGCTCGACGACCATTGGAACGAGGCCGAGCGATTGCGGTTCGATCCTTTCGGAAACCGAAACGGGGATGCGATCGTGGGTCATTGCGCTTCTTCCTCGCGGGACTCCGGCGCGGCGGAAGACTCCGGCTCATCGGAAGATTCCGGCACGGCGGGGGATTCCGTCACGGCGACGGGAGGATGCGCTTTCTGCCCCATCAGTTTGTCGAAATCGACGGGGTCGTCGACGACATTGGCCCTTTCGAGCGCCCACGCGACGACGTTGTCTTCGAGGACGCGCGCCTCGACGTCAGTGAGACGATGCGGTTCCGCGTAATACCAGCGGACGACCTCTTCGGGATTTTCGTACCCCTGCGCCAGTTCTTCGATGACCGCCTTCACCTGCGCCGGCTGAGCTTTCAGGTCGTTCTCCTTGACGATCTCGGCGAAGATCAAGCCCAAGCCGACGCGGCGCGTCGCCTTGCCGACGAACCATTCGGGCTTGACCGGAATATTCCTGGCCTGGACGCCGGCGATCTGCTCCATTTCCTCGACCGCCGAGCGCATCAACCTCTGCGTCTCCCGGTCGATCAGCGCCTTCGGAATATCGATCGGCGTCACCTCGAGGATCGCGTCCATGACGAGATCCTTGCCCTTGTCTTGCAGGCGCTTTTTGACCTCGCGCCTCAAATTGGCCTCGATCTCGGCGCGCATCTTGTCGACGTCGCCGTCGTCGATACCGAACGCTCGGGCCAGTTCGTCGTCGATTTCAGGCAGAACAAGACGAGCGACTTCCTTGACGTGAACGTCGAAAGTGACCGTCTGCCCTTTGAGTTCCTTCACAAAATGTCTTTCCGGGAACGAAGCCTCCGAAGAGCGCGTTTCTCCCGCCCTCATCCCGATGATCGCTTTTTCGAATTCGGGCAGCAAATCGCCTTCGCCGATGACGTACTCCGAGTCCTTCGTATTGCCGCCGGGGAAGGAGGCGCCGTTTATCTTCCCGAAGAAATCGATGACCACGCGATCGTCCATTTCGGCCGGTTGATCGGTCACTTCGTAACGCTTGTGCTGCTCGCGCAGGAGTTCCACCGTTTTATCGATTTCCGTCTGCCCGATTTCGAGCGTGGGACGCTTGATTTCAACCCCTGTCAGATCGCCGGGCACAACGTCCGGGTAAATTTCAAAGACGGCGGAAAACTCCCGATACTCCGGCGTCCCGGTCGCTTCCGGCGCCTTCTCCGAGACACTCGGGAAGCCCGCGACGCGCAGGTTCCGGTCGCGGGCGGTCTCATAGAAAGCCTTTTCGACCATTTCGTTCAATGCTTCGTAACGCGCCTGCTCGCCGTATTGCTGACGGACGATCTTTTCCGGCACTTTCCCGGGACGGAATCCATCGATTTTCAGCGTCTTGCCGATGCGCTTCAATCGCAGGGTGACTTCCTTTTCCAGATCGGCGACGGAAATCGCAAGGTCGAGATGGCGTTCGAGAGCGCTCGGCGCCGGCGCGGCCTCGGCCTGCGTCATTTCGGCAAGTTCGGCCTGCGCCGCTTCGGTAAGCTCGACCTGCGGCGCTTCGGCACCCCCGGTCTGCGCCGCTTCGTTGTCTTCCGTAAGTTTCGTCTCTTCCATTGAAAATCATCCTCGAATTTGTATTGTTCAGTCCGTCGATTCCGCCGTGGTGCGAGAGAAGGGACTCGAACCCCCACGCCTTGCGGCGCTGGAACCTAAATCCAGTGCGTCTACCAATTTCGCCACTCTCGCAGCCAATCCGACATTCTACCAGAACGCGCGAGCGTCCCGACCATTCAGGAATCAGATGTCAGGGATCAGGGATCAGATGAAAACCGATCCGGAAGAAGCGGTATAGGGCAGAACGGATCGAGAGCCACGGCGATTGCCGGATGCCTTGGGTTCTCGTAAGGGCACGGCGTGCCGTGCCCATCGGCGCTATAGGTTGGTGGTGATCGTAGCGAACCCCAACGATTCCGCAAGCGCATGAATGATGCCGGGCTTTGCTTCACCGGAATCGGCGGTACGCGCGTTTCAGAGTCAATTCCAAAATTTTCCATTTCTTTTCCTCCAATATAACAATCCGCCATGACCAGGGACTCCGCGGGTTTTCCCATAGGGTCTGTTACGGGACCGTGCCGGCGTGAAAATCACGGTCTTCGGGCATTTCGGGTGTCTGCGCGCCACCGCAGGCCGAACCGGTATGTTTTCGGGTTCATCGGGTGTCTGCCTACCATCGCAGGCCGACCGCAACGACCGGATACCGCCATTTTCCGATAGGCCCGTGTTCGGTTTCCTGACCATTTGAGCGCGCATAGGTTGGCGGTGAGCGTAGCGAACCCCAACGATTCCGTAGGCGCGTCAGGAATCAGGAGACGGGAGACAGGAGACAGATGAAAACCGATCGGTTCACGGCGGTATAGGTTGGTGGTGAGCGCAGCGAACCCCAACGATTCCGTAGGCGCATGAATGATGTGATAAGGCGGGTTGGAAATGGAATGAAACCCGAAACCCTGGGCACGGCACGCCATGCCCCTACGGTGGGATGGTATTCCGCGTGGGGTTTCGTCACTCCGGCGGCGAAGCCGCCGCTGACTGATCTGATTCCTGTCTCCTGATTCCTGATCCCTGAAGTGGCTTGCGCTTCGCGCAAGCG
>JAISDL010000142.1 GCA_031264825.1 Accumulibacter sp.
TCCCAGCCGGGCACGGCTTCGATCATCTCGACGATCTTGCCGTGATGTCCCCACGTGTGCCGGCGATGAAGCCGCGTCCCGAGGTCGCCCAAGTCGCCGGTCAGCGTTTCCGGCCCGTCGTCGAAGACCGCGCGCCGCTCCTTGAATTCGTCGGGCGCGATGCATTGACGCGCGGCGTCCAGCGTCAGCCGCGTTTCGGGGTCGGTGTCGCCGAGGAGAATCGCGCGCTCGAGGGCGGGAATCGCCTCGGCGGGCCGGTCGAGGTAATACAGCGAACACCCGACGCGCCAGTTCCACAAGGCGTCGCCTACGCCTTCCTCGCCCCAACCCAGGAGGAGTTCGAGCGCCTCGCCGTGGTCGCCGTTGTTGATGAGCGCGCGGGAAGCCTGCTTCACCATCGCAAGCGTACGCGCTTTCTTCGGCAGTTGTTCGACGAGAGCGGCGGCTTCCAGTGGCGCGGAGCCTGAGAATCCGTCGAGCGTCTCGAGGATCGCGCACAAGCGTTCGGGATGTCCGGCGATCGCCGCTTCGAAGGGCGCCGGGTCGAGCAGGCGCGCCACCGCGTCCGGCTCGAAGGGCGCGATGAAGAAAATCGCCTCGTCGCCCAAGACCTGGACGAGCTTTTTCTGAAACGCGTCGGGGTCGAAAAGCAAAAGATCGACGTACGCGCGATCCTCTCCCATCGCCGCGCCAAGGAAGACGCCGAGCGCGTCCTTGCCCGCGCCGAGCGCTTCTTCCTCGATTTTGTCCCAGACGGCGTTGCGCGCGCCGAGCGGGTCGTTCGTGCGCCTGCCGTCTTCGTCGAACGGGTGATTTTGGTCGAGGTACCAGTAGAGTTGCACCGGCTCGGCGCCGAAGGCGCGGAAGTCCTCCCAGATCGGCGTCTCTCCTTCTTCCGCTTCGCCGCCCATGAAGCGGTCGTAGTGCTGGGCACAGATCATGCAATTCGTCGACCCGACGAAGATGTCGTCGCGCAGCCTTGGGCATCCGGCGCCATCGCTCAGTTTGCCGGGTTCGCGCTTGTAAACGCTCCAACGCTGCGCGGGGTCGGGCAGTTTGTCGTCCTTGCAAAAAGCCTCGGTGAGCCGGCGTTTCAGTTCGGTCATCGGGAAGCCGTCCGCTTCCGGCGCTTCGGTGAGTTCCACATCGCCTACGACCGTGTTCGTCAGCCGCTCGCCGACGGCGCTGTAGAGCATCAGGAAAAAAACGTTATAGATCGCATTCTCTTCCTGCCCCGTGAGTTTTTCGTTGTAAAAACCAAGATCGGCCTCGCCGTCCTCCTCGTCGATCGTCATCGAGACGCGGAAGCTCTCGAGATCGGCGTCGATTCCATCCATGCGCAAACCGAAGTTGTGCTCGCCCGAACCCGGCATGCCCGAATTGACGCGCCATTTGGCGCCCAGTTTGGCCGGCATGCGCGCGAGGATGTGGTCGTACAGAAAGAAACGCCACGCGGCACCCTCGACGGCGAAATTGAACTCGAAGTCGCCGCCCATGTTGTAGAAAACCTCGTCGGCGATGAGGTCCAGCCCCTCACCGACGAAGGCATTGAGCTTTTCGCCGCCGTATTGGTCGATATTCTCGATGGCGTCGGCAAGCCGCGCCTCGTTATCGGAAAACCACTTCCAGAATTCGTCCGCCCGCCGGGTGAGATATCGCACTGTCATGGCCTGAGTATTCGTCAAAAAGTAAAACCCTACTTTTTGCCGGGTTGATTTGGGTTTGAAGGTGAGCAAAGCCCACCTTCAAACCATGTAAAAACAACGCCAAACCAGTCCGGCCCTTTCGATTCAGAAAATGAAATCAGACGTTTCCCGTCGGCTCGGTCGGGCGTTTGCGCCGGTGCTGGCGCTTGAGCAGGCGCCCCCCTTCCTTTCGCTGCTTGCCTTCGGGCGCCGAGCGGGTTTCCGACGCGAATTTCGCGCCCGGAAAAGCGCGCGCGCCCGGAGCGCTCTTCCATTCGGCTTGCGGCTTTTCTCGATTGCCCGGGGCCGTGCGGATTTCGAGTTCGTTCAACTCGTCCCATTCTTCGTCGCTACGGTCCCGTTCGGGGATCGACAAAAGCTCGCGCATGCGGCGGCGCAAGTCACTGGTTTGCAGGTCGTTCTCGTTCATGTGGCTTCATCAATGTTTCATTCTTCGCGCAAAAAGCGGCGAAACGGCGCGAAAGCAGCGGCGAAAAACGCGACCCCCTCCACGACCCCGTACACGGATCCCCCTCCGGGGGGAATATTCCCAACAGGATTCGATTTTACGACGAATCGCTCTGGAACGTGTTTCCACGCGCGCGCAAAACCGGCGGCGCACTCGATGGGTCAAGGCGCATGATAAACCCAGAAAGGCCTTTCATTGCGGATTTTTTTGGTTCAGGCGCTTGCCGATTGGGTAAGCGCGCGACGCCAAGCGAGATAAAACACGGAGAAACCTGAAGATTCGCACGGATTCGCGCGGATTCGTACAGGAAAGCGGCGTGGAAAAAGCGCGGCTTCCGATATAATGCGGGGTCTTTTTCCTTTTTCTGAAGAACGCATGGAAGCCGAACAAATCAACCAGACCGCCAATCGCCTCGTGGATATCGGGGAACGCGCCGCAGAACTTCGGAGGTATCTTTGAATACGATCGGAAATCCGATCAACTGAGCGCGGTACAGCGCGAACTCGAAGACCCGAAAATCTGGGACAACGCCGAGCGCGCGCAGGCGCTCTCGAAGGAAAAAAGCGCGCTCGAGGACGTGGTTCTGACGCTCGACCGCATCGAAAGCGGTTTGAAAGATGCGGGCGAACTCTTCGACATGGCGCGCGAGGAGGAAGACGACGCGCTTTTATCCTCGCTCGCGTCCGACGTCGACGCGGTCGAAAAGTCGGTCGCCTTGCTCGAATTCCGCCGCATGTTCAACAACCCCGCGGACCCGCTCAACTGCTTCATCGACATCCAGGCCGGCGCGGGCGGGACCGAAGCGCAGGATTGGGCGTCGATGCTCCTGCGCATGTACGTCAAATACGGCGAGCGCAAGGGCTACGCCGTCGAGGTTCTCGAAGAATCCGAAGGCGACGTCGCGGGGATCAAGACCGCGACGATCAAACTCACGGGGGAATACTGCTTCGGCATGCTGCGCTCCGAAACGGGAATCCACCGACTCGTCAGGAAGTCTCCTTTCGATTCGAACGCGCGCCGCCATACGAGTTTCGCGTCGGTCTTCGTCTACCCCGAAATCGACGATTCCTTCGAAATCGAGATCAACCCCGCCGACCTGCGCGTCGACACCTACCGCGCGTCGGGCGCCGGCGGACAGCACATCAACAAGACCGATTCGGCGGTTCGGATCACGCACCAGCCGAGCGGAATCGTCGTCCAATGCCAGAACGACCGCTCGCAGCACCGCAACCGCGCCGAAGCGATGGCGATGCTCAAATCGAGGCTTTACGACGTCGAACTGAGAAAACGTCAAGCCGAACAGCAAAAACTCGAAGACTCGAAAACCGACATCGGATGGGGGCACCAGATTCGTTCTTACGTACTCGACCAAGCGCGCATCAAAGACCTGCGGACGAACGTCGAAACCGGAAGCACGCAGAGCGTTCTCGACGGCGACCTCGATCTTTTCATTAAAGCCAGCCTGAAGCAGGGCGTATAAGCCGCCCCTCTCCCACTTTCAACGCGCAAACGCACATGCCAGAAAACGCGATCAACATTCCCGAACACGACGAAAATCACATCATCGCCGAACGCCGCGCGAAACTCGCCGAGTGGCGCGCGACCGGCCAAGCCTACCCGAACGACTTTGTACGCGAGGTCGGCGCGGGTGAAATCTTCGAGCGTCACGGCCAAAAGAGCGGAGACGAACTCGCCGGCGCCCCGGTAAAACTGCGAATCGCCGGTCGCGTCATGCTGAAAAGGGTGATGGGAAAAGCCTCGTTCGCCACGCTCTCCGACTTCTCGGGGCGCATCCAGCTTTACGTCGCGCGCGACAAGGTCGGCGACGAGGCTTACGCCGCGTTCAAGCGCCTCGACATCGGCGACATCGTCGGCGCGGCGGGCGTTCTCTTTCGCACGAAAACCGGCGAACTGACCGTCGAATGCGCCGAAATCCGGCTTCTGTCGAAGTCCCTGCGCCCGTTGCCGGAGAAATTCCACGGCCTGACCGACCAGGAACAAAAGTACCGGATGCGCTACCTCGACCTGATCATGAACGCGCCGTCGCGCGCTGCGTTCATCGCGCGCAGCCGCATCGTGCAGTCGATCCGCGAATTCATGACCGGGCGGGGGTTTCTCGAAGTCGAAACGCCGATGATGCACCCGATCCCCGGCGGCGCGACGGCGCGCCCCTTCATCACGCGCCACAACGCGCTCGACATGCCGCTCTACCTGCGCGTCGCGCCCGAACTTTATCTGAAAAGGCTCGTCGTCGGCGGTTTTGAAAAGGTCTTCGAGATGAACCGCAACTTCCGTAACGAGGGGATGAGTCCGCGCCACAACCCGGAATTCACGATGATGGAATTCTACGAGGCCTACTCCGAGTACCGAAAATTGATGGACTTCACCGAGGAACTCCTGCGCCACGCCGCGCGCGCGGCGCTCCAGACGGAATCCTTCGAGTACCAGGGGCGCCCGATCGATTTTTCAAGGCCTTTCGAACGTTTGACGCTCACGCAGGCGATCGTGAAGCACCGTCCGCACTGCACCGAAGAGCGGCTCGCCGACCCCGACTGGCTCCGCGCCGAACTTTCCGCGATGAAGGTCGAGACCAAACCCGGGATGGGGACGGGCGCGCTGCAACTCCTGATCTTCGAGGAGACGGTCGAAGCACAGCTTTGGGACCCGACCTTCGTCGTCGGCTATCCCGCCGAAGTCAGCCCGCTCGCGCGGCGCAGCGACGCGGATCCGCTTCTCACCGACCGTTTCGAGCTGTTCATCGCCGGAAGGGAAATCGCCAACGGCTTTTCCGAACTCAACGACCCCGAAGACCAAGCGACACGCTTCCTCGCGCAGGCCAGGGCCAAGGACGCCGGAGACGAAGAGGCGATGTACTACGACGCGGACTACATCCGCGCGCTCGAATACGGCCTGCCGCCGACGGGCGGCTGCGGCGTCGGAATCGACCGCTTCGTCATGCTCCTGACCGACGCGGCGAACATCCGCGACGTCATCCTCTTCCCGCAAATGCGGCCGGAATAGAAGAACCCGAAAACCGGCGGCGAAAAGCAGGGAGCGAACGGAGAGACCGATTCTGGCGTCGGCGCTTCTCTCCGGGACAGTACTCCCAAACACGTTCAAAGCGGTTTCTAGGTTAAAATAAGGTTTTTGGAACCGGTTTTTCAGGGAGCATCGTGCCAGGCAAGACAAAGCGAATAGCCCTTCTGACCGCGATAGCGCTTTCTTTTGGCTTCGCGGGCTGCGACGACCTCCTGCGGAAAGTCGGCATGCAGACCACGTCCGCGCAGGCCGAAGCCGACAGCATCGCCGTCGGCGGCGCCTGCCGACAGTCCGGGCGCGCGATCGAGGATTGTTATTCGATCTATTCCTGGCTCGTCAAGGCCAAGATTTACGAGGGTTGGCGCGACATGGACACGTATATGCGCGAGAACAACCTCGAAACCGTCCCGACGCAACTCCCGCCGATTTCCCCGCCGCCCCCACCGCCTCCTCCTCCGCCGCCTCCGCCGCCCAAACCACGCAAGAAACCGAGGGCGAAGCAAGCGCAACCGGCCGCCGCCGACTCGCCGAGGGCCTCCGAGTCCGCCGCTGCCGCGCCGCGGTGATTCTTTCTCCCGGATGCCATTGATTCGATTTTCATTTACAGGGAACGCCGATGCGTTTTGACGAACTGGGCCTTGCGCCCGAACTTCTGCGCGCCGTTTCCGACCAAGGTTACGAGACGCCGACGCCGATCCAGGCGCAGGCGATCCCCGTCGTTCTCGCGGGCCGCGACCTGATGGGCGGCTCTCAAACGGGGACGGGAAAGACCGCGGCGTTCAGCCTGCCGCTGCTCCAGCGCATTCTTCCGTTTGCAAGTTCCAGTCCCTCGCCCGCGCGCCACCCGGTGCGCGTTCTGATGCTCGCGCCGACGCGCGAACTCGCGATCCAGGTCTACGAATCCGTCAAGCTGTACAGCAAATACATCCCGATTCGGAGTTCTTGCGTTTTCGGCGGCGTCGACATCAAGCCGCAAATCGACGAAGTCCAGCGCGGCGTCGAAATTCTCGTCGCGACCCCCGGACGCCTGCTCGACCTCGTCGAGCACCGCTGCCTCAACTTCAACCAGGTGCAGACGCTCGTCCTCGACGAGGCCGACCGTATGCTCGACATGGGTTTCATCCCCGACGTCACGCGCATCATCCAGTTGTTGCCGCCGCAGCGCCAAAACCTGCTCTTTTCGGCGACTTTCTCGGAAGATATTCGCAAACTCGCGGACAAAATGCTCTCCTCCCCGGTCTTGGTCGAAGTGACGCAGCGCAACACGATTTCGGAGACGATCGCACACCGCATCCACCCGGTCGCCGCCGGCGCGAAGCGCGCGCTCCTGACGCATCTGCTCGAATCGCCCGAACTCGACCAAGCGCTCGTCTTTACCGGGACGAAGATCGAGACGCGCCGGCTCGCGCGCGAACTCCAGCGCGCCGGGATTTCCGCCGACTCGATCCACGGCGACAAGACCCAGCAAGAGCGTCTGAAAGCGCTCGAAGCGTTCAAGAGCGGCGAGACGCGCGTTCTCGTCGCAACCGACGTCGCCGCGCGCGGCCTCGACATCGACGAGCTTCCGCACGTAATCAATTATGAACTGCCGCGAACCCCCGAAGATTACATCCATCGAATCGGGCGCACGGGCCGCGCGGGGCGTCACGGCACGGCGATTTCGCTGGTTTCCCCCGACGAGTTTCAATACCTCGAGAGCATCGAAAAACTGATCAAGCGCAAGATCGAGCGCCTCGTCGTTCCGGGCTTCGACCCCGACGAAGATTTTTCCGCCCCCTCCACGGAAAAGCGCAGGGGTTCGCGCGCGCCCGCGAAGTCGCCGCGTCGGCAAGCGTCCCCGAAAACCCGTGAAAACCGCGCGAAGGCCGACGCTCCGGTGAAGGGCGATTTCGATTTTTCAAAACCCTACGAATACATCGAACCCGCGTCGAGCTTCCTCGCGCCCGCCGCCGAGCTGAGGCCGAAAGAAAACCCGCCGCGCCCCCGGCGCCCCGTCGCCGTCCTGCTGGGCGGGCTGGGGAAAGAGGACAGACATCAGGTATCAGATGCCAGGGATCAGGGGACAGAAGACTGAGGACAGAGGACAGATCAGTTAGGGCGGCTTCGCCGCCAGAGAAAAATCCACGAGGCGGGCAAGATGCCCACACTCCCAGAGTGCATAGGTTGGGGTGAGCGCAGCGATGCCCAACGTTCCCCAGCGT
>JAISDL010000071.1 GCA_031264825.1 Accumulibacter sp.
TTCCGCCGTGCGGGACGGGGCGCCTTCTTTTGCGCGGGCTTTGCCTTCGCGTTGGAATTTTTTGCCGCCCGCAGAGCTTCGGAGAGCTGGAAGACCGACATGGCGTAAAAGCTCGAGCGGTTGTAGCGCGTGATCACGTAAAAATTGTTGAACGCGATCCAGTATTCCGTCGGCGCGTCGGGGTCGACGAGGTCGATCAGCGCGACGCGCGCGTGTCCGGCCGCTTCGGGAACCTTCGTCGCGGTTCGCGCGCCACGGCTTTCAAATTCCCGCAAGGGCGCCGAGGGCAGAAGTCCGCCGGCAAGGAACGGCGCGGGGTCTGAAGTCACGACCGCGGGTAGTGCGATCATCCCGCCGGCCTGCCACCCGTGCAGCGACAGATAACGCGCGACGCTTCCGATCGCGTCGGCGTTGCTGCGGAACAAATCGATTTTTTTGTTGCCGTCAAAATCGACCGCGTAAAGACGGTGGCTGCTGGGCATGAATTGGGGAATTCCGACCGCGCCGGCGTACGATGCCTTGTATTCGAGCGGGTTGCCGCCGATTTCGCGCGCGAGCAGCAGAAGTTGCACGAGTTCGTTTTTGAAAAAAGCCGCGCGCGGCGGGTAGTCGAAAGCCAGCGTGGCGAGCGCTTCAAACGCCGCGAATTTCCCCGCGTTCCGACCGTATCCGGTCTCGACGCCGATGATCGCGACGACGATTTCCGGCGGAACGCCGTAAATGGCCTGCGCCTTGACGAGCGAGGCCTCGTTTTTTTTCCAGAAATCGACGCCTCCGGCGATTTTCGGGTCGTTGACGAAGCGTTGCCGGTAACTTCGCCACGCGCGTTTCAGTTCGGGGACGACGTTCGGAGAAATCGCGTGTAATACCATCGTATTGCTGCGGACGCTCGAAAAGGCGCGTTGCAGAGACGCGACGTCGAACCCGTATTGCGCGTGCATTTCGTCGATGAAAACGCGAACCTCGGGTTTCTCCGCGAAAGGTACGGCGTTTTTCGCATCCGGGTTGTCGGACGCGCTTGCCGGGGTCGTGCAGACGGCGACTACTGCGAGGAAGGCGGTGAGAAAAGCGTTTATTTTCAAGCGAAGCCCTCGTTTACAGTTTTCGGATGTCGTGCCATTCGCGCCGAGCAGTTTTTCAGGCGTTCCAGGAGCGCCGGTTCGCCGACACCGTAATGCAGGCGCGCGTAACAAAGCGCGGCTTCGCGCGCGAGCGCGCCGATTTCGGGTTGAGCGTCTTCTGCGCGTTCGGCGAAGGCGATCGGCCCTTCCCAGGCGAAGCGGCGGATTCCCCGGCGCGCGAGCTTGTCGCAGAAACGCCGCCACGCCCGCTCTTCGGGGGATTCGCTTTGTCGGCGCCGGAAGGTCCAGACCGCGACGAGCGCGAGGACGCCACCGCACAGGACGCCCAGGCTCGTCAGCATACTTCGCCAGTTCGGGTCGTTCAGGCCGATCCGGGAAAGCACCTCGCGCTGCAATTCGGGGTTGTATCCGAGAATCCATTGATTCCAGGGGTTGTTTGCCGCTTCCCAGCGGTTTCTGAGGTTCCGAATCCAGTCCGAATCGAGGCGCACGAGAGCCGGAAGCAGGTCGGTCGCCGGGAGCGCTGCGCGGATTCCCACTTCGATCCTCGACGGCGCGATATACGCAGTCGGGTCGATGCGCCGCCAGCCTTTTCCTTCGAGCCAGATTTCGGCCCACGCGTGCGCGTCGGACTGGCGCACCATCAGATAGCCGTCGATCGGATTGACCTCGCCGCCCTGATAGCCGGCGACGACGCGCGCCGGGATTCCGGCGGCGCGCATGAGAAAAACGTAGGCCGACGCGTAATGTTCGCAGAATCCGCTGCGGGTTTCAAAAAGAAACTCGTCGATCGAATTCTGCTCGGGCAGAAGAGGCGGCTGGAGCGTATAGACGAATTCCTCTTCCCGAAAATGGACGAGCGCCGCGCTGGAAAGCCGTTCCGGCGAATCGAAGCGCTCTTTGAGACGCGCCGCGAACGCGCGCGTCCGGGGGTTGGCATTTCCGGGAAGCAAGAGGGCTTCGTGGAGCATCGGCGGACTTTCTTCCACCTTGATCGTATTGCCGACGACCGAGCCGAAACGGTATTGCGTACGCATTCCGACGCGCGAGCGCACGATCGTTTCGAAGGTTGAAGTCAGAAAACTGTTGGCCGGCGCGGAAACCGGCATGTCGAGCGGCAGAATCCAGCGCAGATTGTGCGGTTCGAGCGTCGTCGTGTATCGATAGACCCTCTGTTCCGGGTCGACCGTCGGCGTCGTTTCGGCGCGGCCGCGCAAATAAAACGGTCGCGCGCGCCAGGTCAGTCCGTCGTAATCGGTAAAGACCGGTCCGCGCCAGTAGAGGTCGGATTTCGCCGGAATCTCGTCGCCGTCGAATTTGACGCGGAAAGCGATGTCGCCGGACTGGATCAGGTCGTCGAGCGACCCCGGAGAAAGCGTTTCCGAGAGGCCGCTCAATCCCGCGTGCGCGTCTCGCGGCAAACCCCACAAAGGGCCTTGGACGCGCGGAAAGAGGAGGAAAAGAATCAGCATCAGCGGGAAAGCGTGCGCGAACAATTCTCCGGCGTAGCCGAAGGTTTGGCGCAAGGAACGCTTTTCCCCGTGCAGGCGCAGGAGCGTCGCGGTCAGCAACAAAATCGAGAGGAGCAGCCAGATGCCCGTAAAAATGCTCTGCGAATAAAAGTAGTGCGTGAGCAGCAAGAAAAAGCCGAGCATGATGATGAAGATGACGTCGCGCCGGGAGCGCATTTCCGCCGATTTCAAAGTGATGAACAGAAAGAGCAGCGCAACGCCGGGGTCGCGTCCGAAGAGCGAGCGGTACTCGAGCGCGATTCCGGCCGTTCCGAGAAGCGCGAAAAGCGTCGGCAGTCCGCGCGGAACGGGGCGCTTGATTTTCCAGAGCAGGACGCGCCCGGCGAGGACGATGCCGCAGAAGAGCGAGAGCCAAAGCGGAAGGTGCGACACGTGCGGCGCGGCGGTCGCCGCGATGACGGCGAATATCCAGGGAAACTCGTCGTCGAGCGGCCCCGCGGATCTCGACGACGGGCGGGCGAGAAAGCGCAAAAGCGCGGCTTTCCAGTCCCGCGAATCGACGTGCAGGCGTTTTTCGAGGCGCGCGAATTCTTCAAGCATGGAGCGCGAGCGCCTTGAGGCAGGCGTCGCGGTGCCGCGCGCCGTGCGAGGGGGGGAAAGAACATTCGGGAAGGCGCAAGCCGTAGGCGATATGCTGTTTTTCAGATTCGAGAATCCACCCGGTCAAAATCGACAATCGCGCTTCCGCGTCCGGCTCGGCGGACGTCATCGTCCAGTCCAGGATCAGTTCGCGCGCGCCGCCTCCCGAAAACTGCTTGTTCAGCAAGGGGCGCTCGGCATCGCGCGCCGCCGCTTTCCACGCGACGCGCCGGAACGATTCGTTCGGCTGACGCTGGCGCAGCCCGGTGAAATCGTCCTGGCCTTTCCCCCCTTGCCACTGGTCGCTGGCAAAGGTTTCGGAGTGTTTTGGGAGCGGCGCGCGGATCGGGCGCGGGTAAACGAGGCAGGAAACGTCCGGGGTGAGATATGCCCAAGCGCGAAAAAAGCCGAGCGGGTAACGCGAGGAAAGCGTCATCCGACCGGGAAGGAATACGCCGCGCCGGGAGACGGCGCAGGAGACGGCGACGCTTGCGGAAGCGCTCGCGGCGACGTCGGCGGTGCTCTCGTCGTCGGGGGCGATGGAAAGCGCGAGCGCGCAGCGCACGTTCGGACGGGGGTTTTCGAGAAAAACCGGGAATTTCGCGGTCTCGCCCGCGAATACCGGCGCGGCGTTGCCGGGGACGATGCGCAATTCGAGCAAATTGCGAACCGTGTGGAAGATCGAGACGAAAAAGAGTCCGGCCAAGAGGAAGGTCAGCGCGTGACCGAGGCTCAGGTTGTAGTTGATCGCGCCGGTCAGCATCAGAATCAGGACGACGACGAAGAGCATTCCCGTTCGCGTCGGCAGGATGTATATCCGCCGCTGCGTCAGAACGATGGGAAGCGTCTCGACCCTGGCGCGGAAGAAGCTCAAACGGCGAGTGACCCCGGAACGCGCGCCCAGACGCTGAATTTTTTGAAATAAGTCGTTGAAAAGCAAGGTTTTTCTCTGTTTCGTCGGCGGCTTTGGGTTCGCGTTGCGGGCGATTGGGAAACGAGACGCTACACGACCGGCAGGCTCCGGATCAGCGCGTTGATGTCGTCGTGCCCCGCGTATTCGCCGCTGTTGGTCAGGCGCAGGCGGTGCGCGGCGATGCTCGGGAAAACGGCTTGCACGTCTTCTGGGAGAGCCATTTCCCGGCCCTCGATGAAGGCCCACGCGCGCGCGACGGCAAGAAGGCCCAGCGCGGCGCGCGGACTGAGTCCGTACATGAAGCTCGTATGATTCCGTGTGAGGTCGACCAGGTTCTGGACGTAGTCGAGCAAGGCCGGCGCGACGTGGACTTTCGAGACCGAACGCTGGATTTCCTCGAGTTGGCGTAGCGTAAAGTCGGCGTTGATCTCGTCCGGGTGAGCGCGGCGCCCACCGTTTTCCAGTAGCGTACGTTCGGCCTCGCGGTCGGGGTAGCCGATCTCGATTCGCATCAAAAAACGATCGAGCTGCGATTCCGGCAGCGGAAAGGTGCCGATCTGCGTCGATGGATTCTGCGTGGCGATGACAAAAAACGGGTCGGGGAGCGGTCGGGTCCGCCCCTCGACGGTGACTTGTTTTTCTTCCATGGCTTCGAGCAGCGCGCTCTGCGTTTTCGGCGTCGCGCGGTTGATTTCGTCGGCGAGCAGAACCTGCGTGAAAAGCGCACCGGGAAGAAAGCGGAAGTCGCCGCTTTCGCGCTCGAAAATCGAAATACCGATGATGTCGGCGGGCAGCATGTCGCTCGTAAACTGGATTCTTGAAAAACGCAGCCCGAGCAGCCGCGCCAAAGTGTGCGCGAGCGTCGTCTTGCCGATTCCGGGGAGGTCCTCGATCAGAAGATGGCCGCGCGCGAGCAGGCACGCGAGCGCCAGACGAATCTGCGCGTCCTTGCCGAGGATGATCTTGTTGGCTTCGGCGATGATGTCGTGGATCACCGGGAATTTTTCGCTGAGAGAAGACACGGCGCAATGATCAACGTGGAAAGAATTGAACACTATAGCATGGTCTGTGTATTCGATGGGAATAATTACCGAGGCGTGCCGATCGCTGAATCATTCTGAAATATTTCGCCCCAAAACCGGGATTTTCTCCCGCTCCGCCCCGAAAGTGGCACTTGAGCGCGCCGACCCGACGCAAGATTTTCTTGCGGGTTTTTTTCATCGATGGCCGCTTCGGGTTAAAATTCTCCCTATTATTCGAAGAGGACTCGCCATGAAAACAATCCAGGGTTCGATCGTAGCGATCATCACGCCGATGCACGAGGACGGCAGCCTTGATCTGGAGTGCCTGCGCCGCCTCGTCGACTTTCACGTGCACGAGGGGACGGACGCCATCGTCATTGTCGGAACGACCGGCGAGTCGCCGACGGTCGACGTCGAAGAGCATCACGCCCTGATCCGCTGCGCGGTCGCGCAGGCTGCGGGGCGCATTCCCGTCATCGCCGGAACGGGCGCCAACTCGACGGCCGAAGCGGTCGAACTGACGCGCTTCGCCCAATCGGCGGGCGCCGACGCGGTACTCTCCGTCGTCCCGTACTACAACCGCCCGACGCAGGAGGGGCTCTATCGGCATTTCAAGAAGATCGCCGAATCGACCGACATCCCGCTCATCCTCTACAATGTCCCCGGACGGACCGTCGCCGACCTCGGCAACGAAACGACGCTACGCCTCGCGCAGATTCCGAACATCGTCGGCATCAAGGACGCGACGGGCAATATCGATCGCGGTTTTGAGCTGGTCACGCGCGCGCCGGAAGGTTTTTCGGTCTTCAGCGGCGACGATTCAACGGCGTGCGCGCTGATGTTGCTTGGCGCGAAGGGCAACGTCTCGGTCGTCGCCAACGTCGCGCCGCGCCCGATGCGCCAAATGTGCCGTGCGGCGCTCGAAGGTCGTCCCGACGAGGCGCGTACGCTGAACGCGCGTCTGCGCGGCCTCCATCGCCAGTTGTTCTGTGAGGCCAACCCGATCCCCGTCAAATGGGCGAGCAGCGAACTCGGGCTTTCCGGCCCCGGAATCCGCCTCCCGCTGACGCCGTTGTCGCCCGAGTTTCACGACCGCGTCCGCGCGGCGATGCGTGAAGCGGGTTTGATCCAGTAACTTTCAGGAAGCCAGATGAAATTCACTTCGTGTTTTGCGGGCGCGTTTCTCGTACTGACGCTTTCAGCGTGCAGCAGCCTCGAGATGGAATCGAAAAAAATCGACTACAAGTCGGCGTCCACCGCCAAAGTCCCGTCGCTCGAGATTCCGCCGGACCTGACCTCGCCCACGCAGGACGACCGCTTCGTCGTTCCCGACGCCGGGGGCAAGGGCGTGGCGACGTTTTCGACCTACAGCAACGAGCGCGTCCCCGAAAGGCAGGCGGCGCAGAGTACGGTCCTGCCCGAAGTCGAAAAGGCGCGAATCGAGCGCTCGGGAAACCAGCGCTGGCTCGTCGTCGCGGAAACGCCCGACAAATTGTGGGGCGTCGTCAAGGATTTCTGGCAGGAAACGGGTTTCCTGATCAAAATCGAACGTCCCGAAGCCGGCGTGATGGAAACCGATTGGGCCGAGAATCGTGCGAAGATTCAGGACGACTTCCTCCGCAACCTTTTGGGCAAGGTCATCGACTCCTTGTATTCGACCGCCGAGCGCGACAAATTCCGCACGCGCATGGAGCCGGGGACGCTCCCGGGGACGACGGACATCTTCATCAGCCATCGCGGGATGCAGGAACTCTACGTCTCCGAAGGGAAAGAGCAGACCAAGTGGCAGCCGCGCGAGGCGGACCCTGAACTCGAAGCCGAAATGCTTCGCCGCATGATGGTCTATCTTGGCGCGGATCAAAAGCGCGCGGAAATCCAGGTACAGGCGGCGCAGGAAAAACCCGCGGATCAGGCGCGGATCGCGCAAGACGCCGCCGGAACGCTCGAAGTGCTCGAAACCTTCGACCGCGCGTGGCGGCGCGTCGGGCTTGCGCTCGACCGCATCGGCTTTACCGTCGAAGACCGCGACCGTTCGCTCGGAATCTACTACGTCCGCTACGTCGACCCCGAAGCGGACGACCAGAAGAACGAAGGATTTCTCTCCAAGCTGGCGTTCTGGAAAGACTCCGGTCAGGCGCAGCCGACGCGCTTCAGAATCCATGTGAAAGGCGAAGGCTCGCTTGCGCGCGTGCAAGTGCTTTCCCCCGAAGGCGCGGAAGGCAAAGCGAGTCAGTCGGAAACGGCGAAGAGGATACTCAGGCTGCTTCTCGATCAACTGAAATAACGCGCCGCCGGGAAGTCATGCGTTTCGCCTCGCTCGGAAGCGGCAGCAAAGGCAACGCCCTTCTGATCGAATCGGACGGCGCGCGCATCCTGATCGACTGCGGATTCTCGGCCCGGGACACGGTCAAAAGGCTGGCGCGCCTGTCGGTTTCTCCCGACGAAGTCGATGCCGTCCTCGTCACGCACGAACACGGCGACCACGCGTCGGGCGTTTTCGGATTCTGCGGCCGCTTCGGAATCCCTGTTTACATGACGAAGGGGACGCGGCGCGGCGCGTGCAAGTGGGGGGACGCGCCGGCGGCGCTCCACCTGATCGACAGCCATCGCGCGTTCTCGATCAAGGACCTCGACGTCACGCCATTCCCGATTCCGCACGACGCGCTCGAACCCGTTCAATTTGCCGTTTCAGACAATCGGCATTGCTTGGGCGTCCTGACCGACGCGGGGAAAGTGACGCCGCATATCGCCCGCGTGCTGGAGAAGTGCGACGCGCTCGTGCTCGAATGCAATCACGATGTCGAAATGCTCACGTGCTCGGATTACCCCGCGCAACTCAAACGACGCATTTTCGGAGAATTCGGGCACTTGAGCAACGACCAAGCCGCCGCCTTCCTTCAATCCCTCGGAACGGCGCGGCTCCAGCACGTCGTCGCCGCACATCTGAGCGAACAGAACAATCGCCCCGAACTTGCGCTCTCCGCGCTCGCCGCCGTCCTCGACGGGTGTGCGGCGCGGCTCGACGCGGCGTATCAGAAAGAAGGCTTCTCCTGGCGCGAACTCGTTTGAGGGGATCAGAAGACAGAGGACAGGAGACAGAAGACAGAGCGACCTTCGGCCTTTGTAGTCAGTTGTCTGTAATCCGATGGAGGAAGTTCTGCGACCACTGAATACTGAAAACTGATCACAAAGCGAGCGTCAGCGAGCGCTCTGTCCTCTGTTGAAAAACGCCCCCGCGTTCAGGCGAGGGCGTTTCCTTATCCGAGTGCCGTTTGAAACCGGCTTCCCCGAACGAACGATTGCTTACTTCTTTTCGGCGGGGGCTGCCGGGGCGGCTGCTCCGGCAGCGGGCGCCGGAGTTTCGGCGGGCTTCGCGGCGTCGGCTGCGGGCGCTACGGGAGTGGGCGCCGGCGTTTCGGCTGCGGGCGCGGGTGCTCCTGCCGCAGCGGGTTCAGCCGCAGGTGCCGCAGGGGCGGGCGCTTCGGCGGGTTTCGCCGCGTCGCTTGCCGCAGGTGCTGCGGACGCTTCGGCGGGTTTAGCGGCGGCATCGGCGGGGGCCGGAGCCGACGCGGGTGTTTCAGCCGCAGGAGCAGGTGCGGGAGCAGGTGCGGGAGCCGGAGCCGGCGTTTCAGCCGCGGGCGCGGGGGCGGGAGCGGGTGGGGGTGGCGGTGTGGGCGCTTTGTTGTCGCAGGCCGAGAGGGAAAGCGCAATCAATGCGGCAAGGAAAAACGTTTTTTTCATTTGGGATACCTCGGAAAAATAACGGTGAATTTGGCTTGCAAGCCTCGATACAGGCCGATTTTTGGCTGACTCTTTACAGTCGGCATACCGATTATAACAAGTTTGGAAGACGATTCAGCCCGAGGAAACATTTTGGAAAGAACTGAAATGGAACTTGAGGCACGCCGAAAGTGGACGATTCAAAAGCTCTCAAGTTTAGTTTGTTTGTCTCAGTCGTAGTCATAC
>JAISDL010000086.1 GCA_031264825.1 Accumulibacter sp.
GGATGTCCTTGCCGAACCACTTGACCGAGATGCCCGCCGCCGCGCCGTCGGCTTTCATGTCGTCGAGCGCCTTGTCGATCTTGCCCGCGAGTTCGGTATCGTCCTTGCGCACGCCGACGCCGTATTCCTCGGTACCGAAATGCTCGTCGAGGATGCGGTATTCGTTCGGCTTCATCGCCGTGTAGTAGCGCCCGACGATTTCGTCCATGACGATCGCGTGCAACCGCCCGGCGGAAAGATCCATCAGCGCGGTGACGTTGTCGGAGAACTTTTTGAGTTCCTTGATGGCCTTGGCCGTTTCGGCGTCCCGGTTGATCGCGTCGACGGCGCTGCTGCCGTCCTGCACGCCGACGATCTTGTCCGCGAGGTCGAGCTTGACCTTGATCGGCGACCGGCTGGGCACCACGATGATCTGGCGGTTTTCGAGGTAAGGCCGGGTGAACAGGATCTTGACCTTGCGCGCTTCGGTGATGGTGAGGCCATTCCACAGGACGTCGACGCGCTTGCCGCTCAATTCGGCTTCCTTGGCGCTCCAGTCGATCGGCTTGAACGTCACTTCCAGCCCGAGGCGCTTGGCGGCTTCTTTGGCGAGATCGATGTCGAAGCCGACGATTTGATTCTTGTCGTCGCGAAAGCCCATCGGCGGAAAGTGATCGTCCAGTCCGATCACGATGGCGGTGGGCACGGCGGGCGCCGGCGCGGCAGCGGGTGCGGGTGCGGCAACGGGCGCGGATCCTTCCTTCTTGTCGCAGGCGGTCAGGAACGTGCAGGCGAGCAAGGCGGCAAAGAGGATCGAGAAATGTTTTTTCATCGAAAACGAACTCCGGTTGGAAACCGGTCAAGTCTACCATGAGGTGAGTCTGATCAGGAGACAGGAGACAGGAGACAGGAGACAGAGGACTGAACGGCCTTCGGCTCTGGTATCAGGAATCAGGAGACAGGAATCAGATCAGTCAGCGGCGGCGTTGCCGCCGGAGTGACGAAACCCCAGAATACCATCCCACCGTAGGGGCACGGCGTGCCGTGCCCCTACGAGAACCCAACGCATCCGGCAATCGCCGTGTGGCTCGATCCGTTCCGCCTATACCGGTTCTTCCCGATCGGTTTTCATCTGATTCCTGATTCCTGACATCTGATCCCTGTCTGTCTTCTGACTTGACAATCCCGGTTTCTTCCGTAAAACTCACCTGAAAGGAGATTGATATGTCCGACACTACGATGGCTCCCTCCGCTGAAGAGGAAAGAGCTTTACACTTCAAGCGCATCGACGCCGAAATTTCCAGAGTATTTACCGAAAACGAGAAGATGCGCGCCGAAAGCGAGAAAATCCGAACCGAAATCAGTAAGGTGATGGCCGAAACCGCGAAACTGCAAACCGAGACGAAATGGCACCCTTACGTCATTGCTATTTCTCTCTTTGCCGCGGGAATCGCTTTTGCGAAACTTTTTATCTGACCCCTGAATCATAGGTTGGGGTGAGCGAAGCGATGCCCAACGTCTCGCTTGCGCGAAGCGCAAGCCATTTCAGGATCGGCATCATTTCCGCAAAAGCGGACCGATTGGCGCGCAAAGGTATGACATCGCGCGTAAGGGCACGGCGTGCCGTGCCCAAGGGTTCATTCCATTTCCAAACCGTCCCCGTTCCATCATCCATACGCCTGCGGAATCGTTGGGGGCAGCATAGCTCACCGCCAACCTATACCGCCGAGAACCGATCGGTTTTCATCTGTCTCCTGTCCCCTGACTCCTGATACGCAGGCGCAGCGCGTTGAGCTTGATGAAGCCGGCGGCGTCCTTCTGGTCGTACGCGCCCGCGTCGTCTTCGAAGGTGGAGATCCTTGGGTCGAAGAGCGAATCGGTCTTCGATTCGCGCCCGACGACGATGACGTTGCCTTTGTAGAGCTTCAGGTGGACGCGCCCGTTGACGGGTTGCTGCGTGAAGTCGATCAGGGCTTGGAGCGCGCGGCGTTCGGGACTCCACCAGTAGCCGTTGTAGATCAGCGTCGCGTAGCGCGGCATGAGTTCGTCCTTGAGGTGCGCGACTTCGCGGTCGAGCGTGATCGATTCGACCGCGCGGTGCGCGGGCAGGAGGATGCTTCCTCCGGGTGTTTCGTAGCAGCCGCGCGACTTCATTCCGACGTAGCGGTTTTCGACGAGGTCGAGCCTGCCGATGCCGTGCTTGCCGCCGAGGCGATTGAGTTCCGCCAAAAGTTCGTGCGCCGGCAGGCGTTTACCGTCGATCGCACAAAGGTCGCCTTTCTCGAAGTCGAGTTCGACGTATTCGGGCGCGTCGGGCGCCGCTTCGGGGGAGACCGTGCGCATCCACATCGATTCTTCCGGCTCGAACGACGGGTCTTCGAGCCGGCGGCCTTCGTAGCTCGTATGGAGCAGGTTCGCGTCGATCGAATACGGCGAGCCGCCTCCGAGATGCTTTTTCTCGATCGGGATGCCGTTTTTCTCCGCGTAGGCGAGCAGCTTTTCGCGCGAGAGCAGGTCCCACTCGCGCCACGGCGCGATGATCTTGATGTCGGGCTTCAACGCGTAGGCACCGAGTTCGAAACGGACCTGGTCGTTGCCCTTGCCGGTCGCGCCGTGCGAGATCGCGTCGGCGCCCGTCTCGCGGACGATTTCGATCAGCCGCTTTGCGATCAGCGGACGCGCGATCGACGTTCCGAGCAGGTATTCGCCTTCGTAAATCGCGTTGGCGCGAAACATCGGGAAGACGAAGTCGCGGACGAATTCTTCGCGCAGGTCGTCGATGAAGATGTTTTCGGGAGCAATCCCGAATTGGAGCGCCTTGGCGCGCGCGGGTTCGAGTTCTTCGCCCTGCCCGAGGTCGGCCGTGAAGGTGACGACTTCACAACGGTAGGCGTCTTGCAGCCATTTCAGAATGACCGAAGTATCCAGCCCGCCCGAATAGGCGAGAACCACTTTCTTTACATCGCGCATCGTTCGCTCCAATAAAAAAGCCCGCCGCACGGGCGTCGTTCCTTTTCCAGACCGCATTGCGGCGTAAGTACTGTTGCGCTTCTTGCGCATGAATGAACCGGAAAAGGAATCATTCGACCTTTCCGAGAATCAGGTACTCCATCAAGGCTTTCTGGGCGTGCAGGCGGTTCTCCGCCTCGTCCCAGACGGCGCTCTGCGGGCCGTCGATCACTTCGGCCGTCACTTCTTCTCCGCGGTGCGCGGGAAGGCAGTGCAGGAAGATGGCGTTCGGGCCGGCGATCTGCATCATTTCGGCGTCGACGCGCCAGTCGGCGAAGGCGCGCGCCCTTTCTTCGTTTTCGGCTTCGAAACCCATCGACGTCCACACGTCGGTCGTCACGATATCCGCGCCGCGCGCCGCTTCCATCGGGTCGTCGAAGGACTCGAAATGCTTCGTGCCGCGCAGTCCGGCGAGAACCGGGCTGACTTCGTAACCCGGCGGCGTCGAGACGTGGACGTTGAAGTCGAGTACCTCGGCGGCTTGAAGCCAGGTGTTGCACATATTGTTCGAATCGCCGATCCACGTCACCGTCTTGCCCTGGATCGAACCGCGTTTCTCGATGAAGGTGAAGATGTCGGCGACGATCTGGCAGGGGTGGTATTCGTTCGTCAGGCCGTTGATGACCGGAACGCGCGAATGCGCGGCGAAGCGTTCGACGATCGACTGCTCGAAGGTGCGGATCATCACGAGGTCGCTCATGCGCGAGATGACCTCGGCGGCGTCCTCGACGGTTTCGCCCCGGCCGAGCTGCGAGTCGCGCGTGTTGAGATAAATCGCCGACCCGCCGAGCTGCTGGACGCCGGCTTCGAAGGAGAGGCGCGTGCGCGTGCTCGCCTTTTCAAAAATCATGACGAGCGTCCGGTCCGAAAGCGGCCAATAAGGTTTGTAAGCCTTGAACTGCGCCTTGATCCAGCTCGCGCGCGCAAAGAGGGCGTCGTATTCCTCGCGGGAAAAGTCCTTGAATTGGAGAAAGTGCTTGAGCTTCGTCATGCGCGCGTCCTTTTCTCGCCGAGGAAATCGCGGATCAGTCGGACGAGGCGCTGCGTGAGCCGGTCGGCCTCGTCCGTGGAAAAATTGAGCGGCGGCAAAAGGCGGATGACCTTCTCGGCCGTCACGTTGATCAGCAAACCGGCGTCGAGCGCACCCGTGACGAGTTCTCCGCACGGCGTGTCCAATTCGACGCCGATCATCAGGCCGAGACCGCGGATTTCGACGACGCCTTCGATATCCGCGAGTGCTTCGGCCAGGTTCGCGCGGATGCGGTCGCCGACGATTTTTGCGTTCGCAAGGAGATCATTCTTTTCGATGACGTCGAGGACGGTCAGCGCCGCCGTCGTCGCGAGCGGGTTCCCTCCGAAGGTCGATCCGTGGTTGCCGGGGCCGAACAGTCCGGCGGCCGCACCGCCGGCGAGGCACGCGCCGATCGGAACGCCTCCGGCGAGTCCTTTGGCGAGCGTCACGATGTCGGGGAGTATTCCCGCCTGTTGGTAGCCGAACCATTTTCCCGTCCGGCCAAGCCCGCACTGGACTTCGTCGCAGATCAGCAGCCAGGCGTTCTCGTCGCAGAGTTTGCGGAGGCACGCGAGATAGTCCGCGTCGGCGATGTGGATGCCGCCTTCACCCTGGACGGCTTCGATCATCACGGCGGTGACCGAATGGCAGCGCTCGGCGATCGCGCGGATCGCGCCGACGTCGTTGTATTGCACGCGCACGAAACCCGAAACCAGGGGTTCGAATCCGGCTTGCGCCTTGCGGTTTCCGGTCGCCGACAGCGTCGCCAGCGTCCGCCCGTGAAAAGCCTTTTCCATCACGACGACGGCCGGGTTTTCGACACCCTTCTTATGCCCGTAAAAACGCGCGAGCTTGATCGCCGCCTCGTTGGCTTCGCAGCCCGAATTGCAGAAAAAGACTTCGTCCATTCCGGAAATCGCCGCGAGTTTATCCGCGAGCAACTCCTGCTGCGGCATCCGATAGAGGTTCGACGTGTGCAGGAGGCGTCCGGCCTGCGCCGCGATCGCCGCGACGAGTTCCGGGTGATTGTGCCCGAGCGACGAGACGGCGAGACCCGACAGGGCGTCGAGATAGATTTTTCCGTCGGTATCGGTGACCCAGCTTCCCTCGCCGTGGCTGAACGCGACCGGCAGACGGTTGTAGGTATTCATCAGGTGCGGCATGAGAGATGTCCAGAAAAATATTCAAAAAACGGCGATCGTTCCCACCGGGAAAAATATCGGCGCGGAGCGCGATTCCTGCGGAGAAAGGGTGAAATCTTAAAGGAAAAGCAAAGACTTGTATAGCAAGGCGCAGCCGGAAAAGCCAGAGGACAGAAGACAGATCAGTGAGCGGCGGCTTCGCCGCCGAAGTGACGAAAACCACTACGCATGGCTTGGGGTGAGCGCAGCGATGCCCAAGGTTTCCGGGGCGGGTTGGGTTCTCGTGTCACCGACCGTTCCGGGGAAAGGCCGACTCGAAAAGAGGAGAGGGGTTGAACGCGCGCGGAACGAAAAACGAAACCGGAGCTACGAATCCGCAATCATTGCCGAGCGCTCTCCCGCGACGCGGCAATCCTCTCCGCGCACACCGGGAAGGGCGTACTGAGGTATCCGGGAGCTTTTACGCGTTTGCGTGTTCAAACCCCCGGACGGGCGCTCAGGCGGGAACGGCGAGCGCCTTGACCTGCGCGGAAAGACGGCTCTTGTGCCGCGCGGCCTTGTTTTTGTGGACGATCTTTTTGTCGGCGATGCGGTCGATGACCGCGACGGACTCTTCGAAAATACGCCTCGCCGCTTCTTTGTCGCCCGCGAGGATCGCTTTTTGCACGCGTTTTACCGCCGTGCGGAAGGTCGATCGCTGGCTGGCGTTGTGGGCGCGTTGCTTGACGGACTGACGGGCGCGTTTGCGTGCTTGTGCACTATTTGCCATGAATGCTTATCCTTGATGATGCGTTGATTCAAAACAGAGAATTCTATAAAAATTCACTCGGGTATTCAAGCGTCTCGCCCGTAAGACGCCGGACGGTTTCCTCAAGAAGCCGTCCGGCAAGCGTCGGAAGAGCGAGGCGCCGGAGGTGCCGATGCTCAGGCCTGCTCGGGTTTCGCTTTTTTGCGCACGAGCTTTTCCTTGATGCGCGCGGATTTTCCGGAGCGCTGGCGCAGGTAGTAGAGCTTGGCGCGGCGAACGTCGCCGCGTCGCTTGACCTCGATCGCCGAGACGAGCGGCGAGTAGGTCTGAAACGTCCGCTCGACGCCTTCGCCCGACGAGATTTTTCGGACGATGAAGCTCGAATTGAGGCCGCGATTGCGTTTTGCGATGACGACGCCTTCGTAGGCCTGCAAGCGCTCGCGCGTGCCTTCCTTGACCTTGACCTGGACGACGACGGTGTCGCCGGGGCCGAATTCGGGAATCGTTTTGCCCAGACGGGCGATTTCTTCTTGCTCGAGTTGCTCTATCAGATTCATTTTTATACTCCTTTGTTATCCTGACCGCATTGCTCCCGGTATTCCGCCAGGAGTTGCGTTTCCTCGGCGGTCATCGGCCGCACCTCGATGAGGTCGGGCCGGCGCCGCCATGTCCGCCCGAGCGCCTGTTTGAGGCGCCAGCGGCGGATCGCTTCGTGGTGACCGGACAGCAAAACGTCCGGCACCCGCAGACCGTCGTATTCCTCCGGCCGCGTATAGTGCGGGCAATCCAAAAGGCCCGCGACAAACGAATCCTGAATCGCCGAGCCGGCGTCGTTCAACGCCTCCGGCAACTGTCTGACAACGGCGTCCAGCAAAGCCATTGCCGGAATTTCGCCTCCCGAGAGGACGAAATCTCCGATCGAAACTTCCTCATCGACTTCGCGCTCGATCAAACGCTCGTCGATTCCTTCGTAACGGCCGCACAGAAGGATCAATCCTTCGGTTTCGCGCCGCCGGACAAATTCCATGACGCGCTCGTGCGTCAGGCGCGCGCCCTGCGGCGACAGGCAGACGACGCGGCTTTGCGCTTTCCCCGCGTCGCGTTGGCGACGTTTCGCCGCGTCGATCGCCGCCTTCAGAGGTTCCGGCAACATCAGCATTCCGGGCCCGCCGCCGTAGGGACGATCGTCGACGGTCCGGTGCGCGTCGCGCGTAAAATCCCTCGGATTCCAGAGGTACAGGCTCCAGCATCCCTTTTCGATTGCGCGCCGCGTGATTCCCGATCGCGTCAGCGCGTCGAACATTTCGGGAAACAGCGTCAGCGCGTCGGCGACGAAGGCCGTTTCCGAAGCGACCGCGTTCACCAGTCGAGTTCCCAATCGACCCGGATGCGCCGCCGTATACGGTCGACGTCGAGGACGACCGGGGCGACGAAGGGCAAAAGCCTCTCGCGGCCCGCGCCGTCGACGACGCGCAGAACGTCGTTCGCCGGTGTTTCTATCAAGCCATGAACGACGCCGATCGGCTGCTCGTTCAAGTTCTCGACGGCAAGCCCGATCAGATCGTCCCAATAAAACTCGTCTTCGTCGGTCGGCGGCAATCCCGCGCGCGGAACGCCGACGAGCATCCCCCGCAAACTTTCCGCCGCGCTCCGGTCGGCGATGCCGGAAAGTTCGGCGATCAGGAGGCGATCCCGCACGTCGCAACGCGCGACGCGAAAACTCCGCCACGCATCGGGATCGTTCTCGCGCCCCTCGGCGCCAAGGCACCATTCGGGCAAACGCGCCCACGCGGGGAGGTCGTCGACAAAAGGCCGCAACTTGATCGCGCCGCGCAGTCCATACGCGTCGATGACCTTGCCGAAGACGGCGATCTCGTCCGCGCGCGGCGCAGGCGGCGGATTTTCCGGAAGAGATTCTTCGCGGCGATTCATCGCGTTTTCACGTCGCGTACCTTGCCCACATTACCCGAACAACAACTCCCCGACGCCTTGCACGGCGCGCGGGGTTCATGAAAGGAATCAGGCGGCGGGCGTTGCGACGGGAGCGACGGCGGGCGCGGGAGCGGGCGTCGCTTTGGCGCCGGCCTGCCGGACGAGCCTCGATACGGTTTCCGAGAGGCGCGCGCCCTGTTGCAGCCAGTGGTTCAGGCGATCCGCGGCGATCCGCAGACCTTCTTCCTTTTCCGTGGCGATCGGGTTGTAAAAACCGATCCGCTCGATGAAACGACCGTCGCGGCGAACACGCGAGTCCGTGACCACCACGCTGTAAA
>JAISDL010000114.1 GCA_031264825.1 Accumulibacter sp.
GCCCGAGCCGCCGCGCTGGCCGCCGCCGCCGGGGTCTGCCTGTGCAAGTTGCTCGGACTGGCGGGACCGGCGATTCTGATCGGCGCGCTGCTGGGCATCGCCGCCTCCCTGCTGGCGCATAGCGGAGAAACGCCGTGAGTTGGGGGCAATTTGCCTGGGTGGCGGGCCTGTGCGCCGTCACCATCTTCGCGAGCCGCGTCGCGCCGCTCATTTTGCTCAGGGGCCGCGCCTTGCCGCCGCGCCTTTCGATGGCGCTCAACGCCATTCCACCGGCAGCCTTTGCCGCGCTGGTGGCGAACGACCTGTTCGATGCCGGAGCGTTCCAGGCAGCCGACTGGCGCGCCTTCATACCCTGGATTGCCGCCGCACCCGTAGTGATCGTGGCGCTGAAGACCCGCTCGCTGCTGTGGTGCATCGTGATGGGGGTGGGGTGTTATGGGACGCTGCTGCTGGTCTGAGCGTTTCGCAAAAAAACAAGAACTTGTCGAACATTATGCTTTCACCCGATGGGTGAAAGCATAATTCTTGACGTGTCATTTTCGCTTTGAGGAGGAGAAAGAAAAGCGGTAAGCGACAAGCAACGCTGACCCATCGGGGCGGCATGTGGAAATGGCGGGCCAGTATAAGCCCCGCCCAACATATTTTGCCTTTTCGGGCGGCTTTCGGCATACTTGAGTGAAGTCTGCGAATATATGAGGTTGCAATGGCGCGGCAAAAAATGGATGTGCAGGGTACGGAAATCACCCTGATGGTGCGCGAGCGCGAAGACTATATTTCTTTGACCGGCATTGCCAAATATCGCAATGCGGCGGAGCCCTTCGCCGTTATTAACAACTGGATACGTAGCCGTAGCACCATTGAGTTTCTCGGCTTGTGGGAGCGCTTGAGCAATCCGAATTTTAAACCTCTCGAATTCGAGAGGTTTAGAACGGAAGCGGGCAGCAACTATTTTGTCCTTTCGCCGCAACGCTGGATAGAGGCCACAAACGCTGTCGGCATTATCGCCAAATCGGGCCGGTATGGCGGCACCTTCGCGCATCAGGACATCGCCTTTGAGTTTGCCTCATGGATTTCGCCGGAGTTCAAGCTCTACCTCGTCAAGGAATTCCAGCGGCTCAAAGGCGAAGAGACGAAACAACTCGGTTGGAATTTACGGCGTGATCTGGCGAAAATCAACTACCGAATCCACACGGACGCCATCAAGGAGCGCCTTGTGCCGCAAGAGCTTACCCGGCAGCAAATATCTGTTGTCTATGCTTCAGAAGCGGACCTGCTCAACATGGCGCTGTTCGGTCTGACGGCCCAGGAGTGGCGGCTTGCCAATCCGGGTAAAAAGGGAAACATGCGTGACTATGCCAATGTCGCGCAACTGGTGTGCCTTTCCAACCTGGAAAGTATGAACGCGCTACTTATTCACGAAGGGCTTACGCAGTCGGAGAGGCTACAAAGACTCAACAGAAGTGCCATTCAGCAAATGAGACTGCTTACGGAAGATTCTCGCGTCAAGAAGTTGGAGAAAGGCAAATAACTCCAATCCCTCATTTCGGTGAGGGCGCACTTACACTTATTTTGAGCGACCGTATATCCCGCCTCCGAGCATTATTGGCTGCCGCCCGCGCACAGTGCTCGCGCCCCGCAGGCGAAGCCGACCGGGGCGATTCTCGAAAAGGAATCAGTTCTCTTCGAGGAGCTTTAGCTTGCTGCTCGCGTGCCTGAGCCTGACCGCGAGCACTTCGGCGAGGTGGGTGGCGAGGACGAAGGCGGTACGCCTGTGTTCGCTGGCGAGGAGAGCGAGCTTTTCGGGACTCAGCACGTAGCATTCGACGTCGGTCAGCGCGACGGCGTCGTTGTCGCGTGGGCGTTTGTCGAGAAAACTCAGCCCGCCGAAAAATTCGCCGGGTTCGTGCGTCGTGACGTGGTAGGGCTGCGAGCTTCCGCCGACGTAGCCCATGAGGTTGACCCGTCCGGCGCGAACGAAATAGAGGTTCGTGTCCGAGTCGCCCAGAGAAAAGATGACTTCGCCCGTCTGGTAGCGGCGCTTTTCCATATTGGCTTCGAGGTCTTCGAGCGTGTCGGGTTTGCAATCCCTGAAAAGCCCGATTTCGGGCAATTCGAGCGGCGGCGCTTCTTCATCGGACGCCGACGCCTCGCCGATCAAGCGCTTTTCGACCCATTCGATCGCCGCTTCGAGCGTCGGCTCGATGATCACGTTTCCACCTTCGGAAATCAGTCCGGAAAGGTCGAGAAACTCTCTGAAATTCCGGTTCGGCGTTCCGCGGATGTTCGAGAGCAGGAGCTTTGCTCCGCGTTCGGTCAGCACGTCGCGCGCCTGGATCAGCGTTTGCGCGGCCGTCACGTCGATCGACTGGACGCGCTGCATGTCGAGAATAAGATAGTCCGTTTTTTCGAGTTCCGGCCTGAGCGTCAGGTAGAGCTGGTACGCTGTACCGAAAAAGAGGCTGCCTTGCAGTTCGTAGATGACGCCCGATTCCTTTTTCTGTTCGAGGATGCGCATTTCGGTCTCCGAGCGCACCCACGTCGACGAGCGCTCGGCGACGAAGCTCTTGCGGCGGATGACGCTCCCGCCGACCTGTTCGCGCAGGAAGAGAAGGATCGAGAGGACGACGCCCGCCGCCGCCGCCGCGATCAGGTGGACGAAGAGTGAAACGACGACGACGAGCAGGACGACGCAAAAATCGAGCACCGTCGAACGCGATTCGAGAAGACGGAGCGCGTCGATATCGATCATTCGGATGCCGACGACGATCAGGAGGCCGCCGAGCGCGGCGACGGGAATCCACGCGATGAAGCTCCCGAAGACGAGCGCGGCGATCAGCGTCAGCGCGCCCGCCGCGATGCCCGAAATCCGCGTTTTGCCTCCGCTCGAGAGGTTGATGAGCGACGCGCCCGTCGTCCCCGCGCCGGGCATCCCGCCGATCGCCGAGGCGACGATGTTCGAGAATCCCTGCGCGGTCAGCTCGCGGTTCGGGTCGTGTTGCGAGCGCGTCATCCGGTCGAGGACGACGCTCGTTTTCAGCGTGTCGATCGAAAGGAGCGCCGCCAGCGTGAGCGCGCTGCCGATCAGGCCGGCGACTTGAGAAAGCTTGAGTTCGCCGATCTGGCGCCAGCGGTCGGTGATCAGCGCGATGTAGTCGTGCCCGGTCGCGCCCAGCGGACCGACGACGAGTGCGTTGTTTTCGAGTTGGCGCATCGAGGGGTCGAGCACGGCGATCATCGCGTACGCGGCGCACCCGGCGGCGAGGCCGAGAATCGTTCCGGGAATGCTTTTTATGAAGCGCGGCGACACGAAAAGCGTTGCGATCGTGACGACGCCGATCGTGAGCGCGCGCCAGTCCCACGCATCGACCGACATCAGGCAAGCGAACCACGGCGTGTCGGGCGGCATGCCGAGAAATTCGGGGATTTGACTGCCGATCGTGATCAGGCCGACGCCGCCCAGGAAGCCGCTCACGACGGGGTAGGGGACGTAGCGGATCAGCCCGCCGATGTTCATGAATCCGAGCGATACCTGGATCAGTCCGCTGAGAATGCCGAGGACGGTGATCATCAGCACGATCGAGACGGGTTCCATCCCGTCCGAGGTCAGTTGAATCGCGAACGCGGTCAGGACGACGGCGGCCGGCGCGCAAGGCGCGGTGATCATCCGGTCGGTGCCGCCGAAAGTCGAGGCGATGATGCCGAGCGCCGCCGACCCGAGAATGCCGGCGAGCACGCCGAAAGCCGCGAACTGAGGACCGATCGCCGAATAGACGGCCACCCCGAAAGCCACGGACGCGGGCAGGTTGACGAGCATCGCGGCAAGTCCGCCCCAGAAGTCGCCCGAATTGCGCATCCACGCGCCGGAAAATTCTCGCATATTATTCTTTCATCCTTGAAATCCACTGCACCGGGAGCGCCGGGAAGACCGGATAGGCCTTAAGCGTCCCGCGAGGCGGCGTTTTTCCGGTTTCA
>JAISDL010000119.1 GCA_031264825.1 Accumulibacter sp.
CCGACGCCGATACAGAGATTGCGCCAATCGGGGTTTTTGACGTTGCCGCAGTTCCCGGCGAGGGATTTGCTGATGCCGACGCAGAAATTGCGCATGTCGGCGTTCTTGACGCTCTCGCAACTGCCCAGGCAGGCATTTCTCAGGTCGTTGTTCTTGATGCTCCCGCAGGAAACCCCGGAGACCGACATGCCTCGGCAGAAATTGCGCAGACTCTCATCCTTGATGGACCCGCAGCCCGACGCGCTGGCCTGCGGCGGGGCCTTGGGCGGCGCCTTGGGGGATGCCGTGACAGGCGCCCTGTTCAGCGGCGCCTGCACGCACAATACGGGGAGCTTTCCATCCCGGGATCCCAGGTCCAACTGATGATTATTGATGTTGGCATGGCTCCTGAATTCGATAGGTTGCACGCCGTCATGCCGCTCGACGAAATAGGCATACTGGCCGACGGTCCAGTACGGTTTGCCGCCGCTGGTTACCCAGGCGCTGTCGCCCTTCTTCAATCCCGCTTGCGCGTAAAACTCTTCCAGCGAGCCGGTTTTGTTTTTATAGAATTCGATGTCGCCCCAGTCGGCAATCCGGTAAGCCTTGCCGAATTCACTGACGCAGGTATTGTCCGAGTATGACGAATATGATTTTTGGGTCCGGGCAAATCCCTTGGGCAGCGCCGTCCGTATCGAATGCGACGGGACGGTACAGAGCACGTTCAAGGGGCCGCCGTGCAGGCTGGCGTATCCGCCGCCTCCCCTGTCCATGTCGGTCGGCCAAGACGCCAATTTCAGGCGGGCGGAACCTGATTGGCCGGAGAGCGTGGCCAGTATGCCGAGCTGGTCATTGTTTTTCGTCGCGTAAAAAATGCGTTTGCCGGTGGGGCTTTCAAAGGAGAACTTGTCCCATTGCGTGACATATGCGTCTTCCAGGCCCGTGTGCGCAAAAAACGCTTCCAGCGAACCCGTTTTTTTGAACCAGGCGTCGATATCCTGCCAGTCGGCGATCAGGTGTCCCGGCCCGAATTCGTCCACGCAGACCTTGTCGGAAATGCTGCTGTATTCGCCGGCCTTCTCCCAGGATCGCCGGGTCAGCCCGAAGGGCACGTTAGCCGTCGGCTTCCCGGACCCCGGAATTTTCGGCTGGACCGCCGCTTGCGCGCTTTGCACACACAGCACGGGCCGCGCACCCGTCCAGGAACCCAGGCTCAACTGATGCCGATCGATCTGCGCGTGCGCGAAAAAATAATCCGGCTTGCGTCCATCGTGCCGTTCGATGAAAAAAATGCGCTCGCGGTCGTTGCGCCAGCGCGGCTGTCCATCGAGCATCACTTGGGCCGTGGCGCCCGACGCGAGACCCGACTGGGAAAAAAACTCGTTCAGCGACCCCGTCTCCCTGAATCTGGCCTCGATGTCCCGCCAGTCGGCTACCCGGTAGCCTTGCCCGAACTCATTCTCGCAAACGCTTATCGGATAGGTTTCATGAGCGCTCCGGGTAATGGCAAACGAGGTTTCCGCCTGCGCGGACAAGGCGGCGGCGCCGCAGAGATTCAAAGAGAGCAGCAGGACGGCGCGCGCGACGGAGGCTCGGGGGAAGGAGAATGGACGGGAGAAAGGCATGGGGAACTCTTCTGCAGGATGGCAAGGGTCGAAGTATAAGCATAGAAGCTCAAAAACAGAAGACGGGGGACGGAGGACAGAAGACAGAGGACAGAGGACAGAGGACAGAGGACAGAGGACAGAGGACAGAGGACAGAGGACAGAGGACAGAGGACAGAGCGCTCGCTGGCGCTCGCTTTGTGACCAGTTTTCAGTATTCAGAGGTAGCGTGGGCTGCGCCATTCAGATTACAGACAACTGACTACAAAGGCCGCAGGCCGCTCTGTCGTCTGTCTTCAGTCCTCAGTCTTCTGAACGCCTTCGAGTTCGAGGAGTTTCACTTTCCGGTCGATGCCCCCGGCGTAGCCGGTCAAGTTGCCGTTGGCGCCGACGACCCGGTGGCACGGGATGACGATCGAAATGGGGTTGTGACCCACCGCGCCGCCGACCGCCCGACTCGACATGTTTTTCTTCCCCATCCGAGCGGCCATTGTTTTTGCGATTTCTCCGTAGGTCGTGCATTGTCCGTAGGGGATCTCGCGCAGGATGTCCCAGACGGCTTTTCTGAACGTGCTACCCGCGGGCGCCAGAGGCAATCCGGAAAGGGCGGGGTTCTTGCCGGCGAAGTAGGCGTCCAACCATTTTTTTGCCGAGTCGAAGACCGGGACGCCGGGGTCTTCCTCGACGGTGCCCTTTAGCGTTGCCGCAAAATACTTTTGCCCGTCGAACCAGACGCCGACGAGGTTTGTACCGTCGCTCGCCAGCGTGATCCGGCCTAAAGGCGACGCATGGGTGGTTGAATAGAACATGTCGTTTGCTCCTGTAGGGAATTCCACAGATTGACCGTCGCGTAGGCGCGCCACGGGCGCCAAAGTTCCGCGATTTCCAGAATTTCTTTCTCGGAACGGGGCGCGAGCGCTTTTTTGACGCCGTGATCCGTATGCGGGAAAGCATCGGGCCAACTCATCGTCCGCATCGCGATGATCTGCGCTGTCCAGACTCCGAGTCCGGGAATCGACCGCAGCTTTTCGATTTCGCTTTCCGGAGACACGCAAAGCGAGAAGTCGATCTCGCCGTTCACGATTTTTTGCGCCAGCGCCAAAATGGTGTTCGCCCGCGCGCGCGTAATCCCGAGCGGGCCGAGGTGGTCCGCGATGTCGCCGCCGAGCGCCGCGATGTCGTGAGCGGAGGGGAAACAATGCGTCAGCCCCTCCACGCCTGTATCGACGGGCGCGCCAAAGGTATTTGCGAGCCTGCCGGCCAGAGTACTCGCGGCTTTTACAGTGATTTGCTGGCCCAGGACGGCACGGACGCTCGTTTCAAAAGGGTCGAAACAGCCGGGGAGCCTGACGCCCGGCACACAAACGCCGGGGTATGTGTCGTTCATGACCGACAGGGTTTCGTACACTGCGTCCGGAGTGCAATACAGATCGAACAAATTGCGGACGCGGGCCAACAGGCGAGGTAGTGCGGGGAGCAGGGCCGAAGCGACGGTGACGGTCAGCGCGTTCTTCTGCGGGCGATGTTCGACGCGCACGTATCCGCAGATGCGTTTGTGCTCTCCATTCACATAATCGGCAGTCCGCGTATAGCCGCCATCGACGACTTTTTCCACGCCGGGAATCGCGCGTTGCGCCAAAAAGTCGAGCATTTCCCGCCATCGATACGGCGGCCGGTAAGCGAGAGTCAGTGTCAGTTCGCCGTCCTTCGCGTTGCGAGCCTGTTTGCGCAAAGCGGACGGCGGGATGCGGTAGCGCGTCTTGAAAACGTCGTTGAATCGCCGCAGACTGCCGAAGCCGGCCGTCATCGCAACGTCGGTCACCGAAAGGCGGGTGTCCGTCAGCAGATTCTTGGCGAGCAACAATCTGCACGTCTGGAGGTATTGGACGGGCGAGACCTTGAACGCGGCCGTAAAAGCTCTCCGAAAATGCCGACCCGAACAGCCGAGCCGACGCGCGTATTCTTCCATGCTCTGTCCGCTTCCGCAGCTTTCTTCAAGCAGTCTGGCAGCCTTGTGAGCCAGAACGGAAGTCGCGTCGATCGGGGCCGCGCCGGGAGCAAGTTCGGGGCGGCACATCAGACACGGTCGATACCCGGCGCGTTCCGCGGACGCGGCGGACTCAAAAAAAGTGCAGTTTTCTTCTTTCGGCAATCTTGCCGGACAGATCGGACGGCAGTAAATACCCGTCGATGAAACCCCGACAAAAAATCGCCCGTCGAATCGGGCGTCTTTTGCCTTGAATGCCGCGTACCATGCGCGAGTTTGTTCGGGTTTGATGTCCTGCTCCCTTTTCAGGGAAGGGTACTCTTTCTTTTTGAAAGCGACTCGCCATTTTCGGACATGCTCAGGAATCAGAGGACAGAAGACTGAGGACAGAAGACAGAAGACAGAGCGCTCACTGCGTTCGCTTTGTGATCTGTTTTCAGTATTCAGTTGTCGCGGGGGATATTCCTATAGCTTGGGTTGGTCCCGCATAGGTTGGGGTGAGCGAAGCGAACCCCAACACAGCGGCGGATAAAATGACCACAGGGTATAGCTTGGGCTGAGGAACGAGAGCCACAACGTCTCGCTTGCGCAAAGCGCAAGCCATAAATCAGGTATCAGGAATCAGGAGACAGGGATCAGATCGGTCAGCGGCGGCTTCGCCGCCGAAGTGACGAAACCCCACCGTATAGGTTGGGGTGAGCGGAGCGATGCCCAACGTCTCGCTTGCGCGAAGCGCAAGCCATTTCAGGTATCAGGAATCAGAGGACAGGAATCAGATCAATTTGCGGCGGCGTTGCCGCCGGAGGTGATCAACGAAATACCAATCGGTTTTCATCTGTCTCCTGTCTCCTGACATCTGATTCCTGATACCTGAATTACGCTGCGTCGTTGATGCGCTTGAGTCCGTGTTTTTTCGATTGCCCGTCGGGGCCGTAGAGTTCGAGCGGGTCGTCGCCGTGTCGCAGGATTTCGAGCGCCTTGGCGCTGTGGTCGATGCGCGCCTTGATGAGTTCGCCGTTCAGCGCGTTGAGTTCTTTTGCTTCTCTCGCGTCGGCGAGAATCGCGGCCCAGGCATCGCCGACACCGACTTCCGCCGGGTGCTCCGCACACCACTTGATGACGCCTTTCGAGTCGGCAGTGTGCCCGAGCAAGCGGAGTTCCGCGTCGCGCTGCTCGGTGAGCTGTTTCAGATGGACGGCGAGTTCTTCTTTTTCAGCCGCGAGCGTGGGGAGTCGATCAGTGTCGTCGTCGGACAGCGCCTGGTTTTCGGCGCGGAGCAGACCGACGAAGCGGCGAACCGCTTCGGCTTCCAGAAAAATGATCCGACCGATGTCGGTTGGGTCGGCTTGCGGGAGCGCGGGCGAGTCGGCCATTCAGTCTTGCCGATGCGTGAGGAGTTCTTTGGCGGACGCGATGAGTCGGTCGGCGATCGCGTCGGCGTTTATGACGAAGCGGCCTTCTGAAATCGCGCGCTTGATTTCGGAGACGCGCGCGGCGTCGAAAGCGCTTTCGTCGGCGGCCTGCAACTGGCTGGCCAATTCGCTCAGGCGCACTTCTCCGTCAGGGGTTTTCGACGTTTTTTTGGCGGAGGCGGAGGGCGCGTCTTTCGCGTAGGCGATTCCGTGCGGTGTGGCGTTGCTTTCGATTTTCATATTGAGTACTCGATGCGATCCAGGGTGTCTTTTAGATTATCGTCTATTTCGTCAAAAACTTTACACCATTTTAGGGTGGTTCAATGCGCGATCTCGACGATCCCGCCCGCACGCGCGAATCCGCTGACGACTTGCCCGGACGCAGCGCGAACCTGAACGATCTGCCCTTCGTTGGCGTTGTTCAACGCCCTTCCTTCGCTACTGACACGAAAGCCCGTGCCTTTTGAAACCATCCGCACGGTCTGCCCTTGCAAAATCGTCCACGGCGCGATCAGCGTGTCGCTCCGAAAATACTGCCCGACGACGACGCTGTTCCGAACCGTCTTCCCGATCGCTTGCGAAGCGTCGGTGAGGATACTCGCGGGGAGCGCCGTCAGTTCTCCCGAACGGTACGCGATGTCGTTCGACGAAACGAGCGTTCCCGTCGGGAGGTTGCGCGTCGAGACGAGGTAGTTTCCGGCGACCGAAACGCTGACCTGGAGGTAGATCGTCCAGGGCGAGGGAGAAAGGCAACGGACGCCGACGGTCGATTTTCCCCACAGGCGGTTGCCCGGCGGGAGGAAGGGTTCGAACGCGCTACACGGGCGCGCGTTGCTGACTGGGCCGACCGTGTAAGTCACTTTGCCCGGCAGGCTCCGCGTTTGCGAGCGGATGAAATCTTCGACCGCGGCGGAGAGTGTACTTCCCGCGCTTTCCTGCGCCGACGCATGGATCGGCGGGCACAAGAGGAGAAGCGAGACGAGAAGGCGGAAGAATGAGCGTCGTGGAAGGGTCATGCCGCTATTTTGCCCCATTTCGCGCACGCGTGAAACCGGGGTTTCAAAACTTCGGTGAGCGCGCGGCTTTCGTTTCTCAGGAATTTTGGGGATTTATGGTAATCTGAATGTATATTGAAAATGAGAGGAGGAAGGAAAAATGCGGATAAGCTCGGATGCTTTTGTCGATGGCGGGAAGATTCCGCCGAAATTCACGTGCGAGGGCGCCAATATTTCTCCGGCGCTTTCGTGGGAGGACGTGCCTCCGGGCGCGAAAAGCCTCGTGCTGATCGTCGACGACCCCGACGCGCCCGACCCGGCGGCTCCGAAAATGGTCTGGGTCCATTGGCTTTTATATAACCTGCCCGCCGACGCTCCGGGGTTGGCGCAGGCCGTCGAGGCCTTGCCCACCGGGACGCTCGAAGGGGTGAACGACTGGAAAATCACGGGTTACGGCGGCCCGTGCCCGCCGATCGGGCGGCACCGCTATTTTCACAAGCTCTACGCACTCGACACGCTTCTCCCGGACTTGAAAGAACCCGACAAGTCCCGATTGCTCGACGCGATGCGGGGGCATGTCCTGGCCGAGGCGCAGCTTATGGGGACCTACCAAAAGGGCGATTGAAGCGTTTGGGCGCGCCGCGTACCGTGACGTGCATCGTATGTCGCCTGATCGTGGATCACCGACGCGGCAATACCTCGCGCAGTTTGTCGGCGGCGTCGCGCAGCATTTTTTCGGTCGTCTCCCAATCGACGCACGCGTCGGTGACCGAGCAGCCGTACTTGAGCAGCGCGGGGTCGTCGGGGATCGACTGATTTCCCCCGACGAGGTTCGATTCGATCATCGCGCCGACGAGCGAACGGTTGCCGAAGCGAATCTGGTTGACGACGTCGGCGAGTACCAGCGGCTGCAATTCGGCTTTCTTGAAGCTGTTCGCGTGCGAACAGTCGACGACGATGTTCGGCGGAAGACCGGCCTTGGCGAGCGCGTCTTCGGCGATCGAAATCGAGACGGTGTCGTAGTTCGGGCGTCCGTCGCCGCCGCGCAGGACGACGTGACCGTAGCGGTTGCCGCGCGTTCGGACGATCGACGTGTTCCCGCGTCCGTTGATTCCGAGAAAACTGTGCGGGCGCGAAGCCGAAAGAATCGCGTTGATCGCGATGCCGATGTCGCCGTTCGTTCCGTTCTTGAAGCCGACCGGCGTGGAAAGTCCCGAGGACATTTCGCGGTGTGTCTGCGATTCGGTCGTGCGCGCGCCGATCGCCGCCCACGTGACGAGGTCGCCGAGGAACTGAGGCGTGATCGAATCGAGCGCCTCGGTTCCGGCGGGCAGACCGAGTTCCGCGAGGTCGCGCAGGAGCGTGCGCGCGAGTTCCATGCCCTTGCCGATCTTGAACGAATCGTTCATTTCGGGGTCGTTGATGAATCCTTTCCACCCGACCGTCGTGCGCGGTTTTTCGAAATAGACGCGCATCACGAGCATCAGGGTGTCGTCGACCTCGTCCGAGAGTTTTTTCAGGCGGCGCGCGTATTCGAGCGCGGCGGCCGTGTCGTGGATCGAGCACGGGCCGACGACGACGAAGATGCGGTGATCCTTGCGGTCGAGGATGTTCCGAAGCGCTTCGCGCCCGCGCACGATCGTTTCCCGCGCCCGGTCGGTCAGCGGGACGCGGGCGTGAATCTCTTCGGGCGAGGGCATAGGCTCGAAATCGACGATGTTGAGGTTTTCGGTCTCGGCGGATTCGATTTTTTCGTTGAATGTCATGGCGTCAATTTATTCATCAGGAATTTTACGGCTTGGACGCGGTCGGCGAGCGTCGGGCAATCGCGTTCGAGTATCAGTTTGTCCTGCCCCGCGAAACGGCAGTCGCGGTTTGTCTGGACGAGTTCGATGATGCGCAAGGGGTCGATCCGCGTCGCGCGGCCGGGGTCGAACTGGAGTGCCACGCGCGACGCGCCGGCGTCCAGGCGGACGATGCCCAGGGGGCGGCAGGAGAGGCGCACGCGATGCGTTTCGAGGAGCGCTTGCGCCTGCGGCGGCGGCACGCCGAAGCGGTCGACGAGTTCTTCGTGTATTTGCGTTATTTCGTCGTCGCTCTCGCAGTCGGCGAGGCGCTTGTACAGGGTCAGCCGCTCGTGCACGTCGGGCGCGTAGGCGTCGGGCAGAAGCGCGGGCGTGTGGAGGTTGACTTCGGCGCCGCCGCCGGACGGTTCGAGAAGGTCGGCGTCTTTCCCGCTTTTCAGCGCGGAGACGGCGCGCTTCAACATCTGAGCATACAGGTTGAAGCCGACTTCCTGCATTTCGCCCGACTGGCTTTCTCCGAGGACTTCTCCGGCGCCGCGGATTTCGAGGTCGTGCATCGCCAGATAAAAACCCGCGCCGAGTTCGTCCATCATCTGGATCGCTTCGAGGCGTTGGCGCGCGCGCTTCGCGAGTCCCGAAAGCGCGCCGTCGTCGCCCAGCGTGAGAAGGTAGGCGTAGGCCTGGTGGTGCGAGCGCCCGACGCGGCCGCGCAACTGATGTAATTGCGCCAGGCCGAATTTGTCGGCGCGGTTGATGACGATCGTATTGGCGTGCGGGTTGTCGATCCCGGTTTCGACGATTGTCGTGCACAGCAGGAGGTTGGCGCGCTGCTGGACGAATTCGCGCATGACGCGTTCGAGGTCGCGCTCCTTCATCTGTCCGTGACCGACGACGATGCGTGCTTCGGGCAGGAGCTTTGCGAGCTTTGACCGCATGGTCTCCATCGTGTCGACCTCGTTGTGCAGAAAGTATACCTGTCCGCCGCGCTTGAATTCGCGCAAGAGGGCTTCCCGTATGATTCCATCAGAATATGTCGAAACGAAGGTCTTGATCGACAGGCGTTTTTGCGGCGGCGTGGCGATGACCGAAAAATCCCTCAGTCCTTCGAGCGAAAGGCTGAGCGTCCGGGGGATCGGCGTCGCCGTGAGCGCGAGGACGTCGACTTCGGCGCGCAAGGTCTTGAGAACCTCTTTTTGCCGCACGCCGAAACGGTGTTCCTCGTCGATGACGACGAGGCCCAGGCGCGAGAAATGGACGCTCTTTTGCAGCAGTTTGTGCGTCCCGATGACGATGTCGATTTTCCCGTCGGCGAGTTCTTCGAGCGTTCGCGCCGATTCCTTCCCCGTTCTGAAGCGCGAAAGTTCCGCGACCCTGACGGGCCATTCGGCGAAGCGGTCGCAGAAGGTCTGGAAATGCTGTTCGCAAAGAAGCGTCGTCGGGCACAGGACGGCGACCTGTTTTCCTCCCGCGACGGCGCAGAACGCCGCGCGCAGCGCAACCTCTGTTTTTCCGAAGCCGACGTCGCCGCAGACGAGGCGGTCCATCGGCTTTTCGGACTTCATGTCTTCGATCACGGCCAAAATGGCGGCGGCTTGGTCGGGTGTTTCCTCGAAATCGAATCCGTCGGCGAATGCCTCGTAGTCGCGGGCGGAAAACTCAAAGGCGTAGCCTTGACGCGCCGCGCGCCGCGCGTAGAGCGCGAGCAATTCGGCGGCGGTGTCGTGCGCCTGGAGCGCGGCGCGGCGCTTGGCCTTCTCCCATCCTTGCGCGCCGAGCGTGTGGAGCGGCGCGTTTTCGGGGTCGGCGCCCGAGTAGCGCGAGATAAGATGAAGCTGCGGCGCCGGGACGTAAAGCTTGGCGTCGTTGGCGTATTCGAGTTCGAGGAATTCCATTTCGCCCTCGCCCAAATCCATGCGGATCAGGCCGCGATAGCGGGCGATGCCGTGCTGCTCGTGTACGACGGGGTCGCCGATCTTCAGTTCGGTCAGGTCGCGCAACCAGTTATCGAGCGACGCTCTGCGCGCCGACCGGTCGCGACGCCCAACCGCGCGCGGACTACCCGCGTAAAGTTCGGCCTCGGTGAGAAACGCGACGCCGCGTGAAGTCGTCGGCGCGTGGAGAAAACCCTCGAAAAGCGGTGCGACGGCGAGCGATACCTTGGCGTTGCCGGAAAGGAAGGTGGCGAGGTCGCGGCACGAATCGTGCTGTAGCCCGTGTTCGGCGAACAGGCTCGCGAGCGTTTCGCGGCGACCGGGGGATTCGGCGAGGAGGAGGATGCGCCCGCGAAAACCGTCGATGAAGGTTTTGAGCCGGCTCAAGGGGTCTCTGGCGTGGCGGTCGATCGCAACAATGGGGACGGTCTCCGCGGTCTCCTCTTTTTTCAGCGCCACGCGCGCGAAGGGTTTCGCGGCGGCGAAAAACGCCTCTTCGGTAAGGAAGAGTTCGTCGGGTGACAACAAGGGTCGTGCGACCTCGCCGGAAAGCAGGTTGTAGCGCGAGACGGCGTCGCCCCAAAAAGCCCGCAGGGATTCCGAAACGTCGTTGTGCAGACAGAGAAAAGCGTCTTTCGGGAGGTAATCGAAGAGCGTCGCCGTCTCCTCGAAAAACAGCGGAAGCCAGTACTCGACCCCGGCGGACGGGATTCCGTTGCTGACGTCCTTATAGACGCCGGACTTCGCCGGGTCGCCCTCGAATCGCTCCCGAAATCTCTGGCGGAATCGGGTGCGCCCTTTTTCGTCGAACGGAAATTCGTGCGCCGGGAGCAAACGGATTTCCTCGACCGGGTGCGTCGTGCGCTGCGTATCGACGTCGAAGGTCTTGATGCTTTCGATTTCGTCGTCGAACAGGTCGATCCGGTAAGGCACCAAAGACCCCATCGGAAACAGGTCGATGAGGCCGCCGCGGATCGAGTACTCGTTCGGGGAAACGACGTTTGTGACGTGCGTATAGGCCGCCAGATTGAGCTGCGCGCGCAGACGGTCGGCATCGAGTTTTTCCCCGCGCTTCAGAAAGAAAGAATACGCGGCGAGGAAAGCCGGCGGCGCGAAACGGTACGCGGCGGTCGACGCGGGAACGAGCAGCACGTCGCATTCACCGTTCATGACGCCGTAAAGCGTCGCGAGCCGCTCCGAAACGAGGTCGTGGTGGGGAGAAAACGTGTCGTAGGGCAGCGTCTCCCAGTCCGGTAGCACGCGGACGCGCAAATCGGGCGCGAACCACGGGATTTCCTCGGACAGCCGCCGCGCGTCGGCGGCGTTCGCCGTCAGCACCGCGATGAAGCGCGCGCGCGCGATCCCAGCGATGTCAAAGGCGTCGGCGGAGCCGGAAAACGACGCGGGACGCAGGCGCTTGCCGGCTTCCGGCGCCTTGCGCGGAAACGGCGATTCGGACAGAAAATCGTCGAGCGATCGGGATGGGTATTGCGGCACAGCGGGAAGAATGTCGGCCTAAGCCTGGATAAAACATAAAATTATAACGCCGGACGCCTGTTCCGCGATTTTTGCAGCATTTTCCGCATTTTTTGGGCAGCGTCCAGTGTGCGTTTCAAGCGCGCCAGCGATTCGGCCTACGACAGTCGCAGGGAGAGGCAACCGCTGACGTGATGCAATACGCGAGAAATCATTCTTGTTCTCCCTTGTTGCCAAGCAGCAACACTACACGGTCGAAGTCGCTCTGGAACAGCCGGTCTTGCACGATGCGGTATTTCTCGAACTCGGTTTCGGCGTACGCTCTGGTAATTTCGGCACTCACCTTGCCCGCGTCCTGCAATACTTCACGGTCGGTGGCTTCAATGAAGCGGTTCAGTCGTACCTCCCAGTCCGCCATCGTCATGGGAATATGCCGTTTCGCCATGCTTTCGGCCACGTCCAGATAGGCGTTTACCAGCCGGGAAATCTGCGCCATCTCGTCTTCGCTCAGATAATTCTTGGCGACCACCACGTCGAATTTCTGGATTTTCCCGCGCGGGGCATCGGTCCAACTCGTCAGCCCCATGTTGATTTTTTCAGCGTCGGCACGGTGGAAGATGACCTCCGCCGCCGTCTGTCCGTGGATGGCCCAATGCAGCTTGTTTTGCACTGTGGCGAAAAACCGCTTGGTTGCCTGCGCTGTTGCGTCGTAGTCCAGCGCTGTGGCGTAGATATCGGTGATCTTCTGGTAGAACTTGCGCTCGGAGAGGCGAATCTCGCGGATGCGCTGCAACTGCTCTTCGAAATACTGCTGCGTCAGCACTGAACCGCCGCTTTTCAGCCGTTCGTCGTCCATCGTGTAGCCCTTGATGGCGAACTCCTCGACGATGGCCGTTGCCCATTTGCGGAACTGCACCGCACGCTCGGAATTGACTTTGTAACCCACGGCGATAATGGCCGTCAGGTTGTAATGCTGAGTGTTGTAAGTCTTGCCGTCAGCGGCAGTTATCCGAAAATTTCGGATAACTGCCTCCTCTTGCAACTCACTGTCGGAAAAGGCCCTTTTCAGATGGTAATTGATGGTTCGGACATCCACGTTGTATAGCGTTGCCATCATTTTTTGGGTAAGCCAAACGTTTTCATCGGCATACACCGCTTCCACGCCCCCCGTGCCGCTGGCCGCCACGAAGGTCAGATATTCCGCTGCGGAAGAACGGGTCAGGGAAATTTCTTTCTTCTTGCTCATGGTGCGTTTCCCTCGTCCTGAATGCTTGCGTCCCCAATCACGCCCAGTTCGTTTTCCAATTGCTCTACCGTCGGCAGGTTCGTCACCAGCGGTTCCGGCAGGGCACGCACCAGTTCATATTCCGCCACGCCGATCGGTTTGTCGATACCGGATAGCGCATACTCCGCCACCAAGCGGTTCTGCGT
>JAISDL010000169.1 GCA_031264825.1 Accumulibacter sp.
CCGACGATGCCCGCGATCATCATCCCGAAAGAAAAACTCACAGCCTACCGGCGCTGGGAAGCCGTCGATTTCACCGAGGAAAGGAAAGCGGCCGAGCGCGCGCGGGAAACACCCCCGAACGCCGAATCCCCTGAAGACGCGCGCGACGGCCAAGGCACCCCCCCCCTGCCCGAGAACGCGGAGTCGCAAAGCGCGCCGCTGAGCGATGGGACGCCCGAATCGTCTGACTCGTCTGACTCATCTGAATCTTCCGACTCTTCCGACTCTTCCAACTCTTCCAACGCTTCCGACGCTTCCGACGCGCCGTCCGAAAAAGCGGCGGAGGTCACGTCCGAGGAAGTCCCCGTCGCGTTGCCGACGGCGGCCGACATCGAACGCACCTACGCCGAAGCGCGCGAACAGGGTTTTGCCGCGGGTCACGAAGAGGGGCGCGCGGCGGGTCACGCGGAGGGTTACACCGCCGGCCACGACGAGGGCTTTGCCGCAGGTCACGGCGAAGGAATCGCGCCGGCCCAACGCGTTTCCGCGCAAATCGGCGTCCTCCTGAAGGGGGTCCGGACCGCGCTTTCCGAACTCGACCAGCGCGTCGCCGACCAACTGCTCGCCACTTCGCTGAAAGTCGCCGAGCAAGTCCTTCGGCAAGCCTTGCGCGTCAAACCCGAATACCTGCTGCGCGTCGTCGCCGAAGCCGTCGGCCTTCTCGAGACGCAACTCGACGCGCCGACGCTGATCGTCCACCCCGACGACGCGAAAATGCTGCGCGAGCATTCGGACGAAATGCCGGAATGCAAGGAATGGCGAATCGTCGAAAATGCCTCGATCACTCCGGGGGGTTGCCGCGTCGAACTCAACGCCGCCGAGGCCGACGCGACGCTCGAAACGCGCTGGCGGCGCGTCGTCGAATCGATCGGGATCAGCGAGGAATGGCTCGACGGCAAGCCGTGAACGATCATGGACGCCGACAACGCGCATCTCTCTTCCTGGAATGACTTCCTGACCCAATGCCGCGAGGCGGTCGGCTACGCCTCGCCCTTCCTGCGAAGCGGTCGGCTGGTCCGCGTCAACGGCCTCATCATGGAAGTTTCCGGACTGAAGCTCCCGCTCGGGAGCGCGTGCCGGATTTTGCCCGCCGACGGAAATCCGGTCGAAGCCGAGGTCGTCGGCTTCGACGACGACCGCCTGTTTCTGATGCCGACCGAGAACGCCTACGGCCTCGCCCCCGGCGCGCGCGTCGTCGCAAACGAAACGCCGCCGCCCGAACCGAAGATCGGCCAGCCGCTGATCCTCCGGCATCAGGCTTTGGACCGCGCCAAGCAACTCCCGACCGGAGAGGCGCTCCTGGGCCGCATCGTCGACGCGGCGGGGCGCCCGCTCGACACGCGGGGGCCGCTCCTCACCGACGCGACGCGCTCGCTCCAGGGCGTCCCGATCAACCCGATGCTGCGCGCGCCGATCGTCCAGGCGCTCGACGTCGGAATCCGCGCGATCAACGCGCTCCTGACCGTCGGTCGCGGGCAGCGCATGGGGCTTTTCGCCGGTTCCGGCGTCGGAAAAAGCGTCCTCCTCGGAATGATGGCGCGCTATACCGCCGCCGAAATCATCGTCGTCGGCCTGATCGGCGAACGCGGTCGGGAAGTGAAGGAATTCATCGAACAGATTCTCGGCGAAGAGGGACTCAAGCGCTCGGTCGTCGTCGCCGCGCCGGCGGACATCAGCCCGCTCCTGCGTCTCCAGGGCGCCGCTTACGCGACGTCGATCGCCGAGCATTTCCGCGACCGGGGCTTCCACGTGCTCCTGATCATGGATTCGCTGACGCGCTACGCGATGGCGCAGCGCGAAATCGCGCTCGCCGTCGGAGAACCTCCCGTCACGCGCGGCTACCCGCCCTCGGTTTTCGCCCTGCTCCCCAAACTCGTCGAGCGCGCCGGGAACGGCGACGAGGGCAGCGGCTCGATCACGGCGTTTTACACCGTCCTCGCCGAAGGCGACGACCAGCAGGACCCGATCGCCGACTCGGCGCGCGCGATTCTCGACGGGCACATCGTCCTCTCGCGCGACCTGGCCGACGCCGGACACTACCCGGCGATCGACATCGAACAGTCGATTTCCCGCGCGATGGTCAGTCTGATCTCCCCGGAACACTTCGACCGGATACGCCGCTTCAAACAATTTTTTTCGCGCTACCAGCGTTCCCGCGACCTGATTTCCGTCGGTGCCTACGTCGCCGGGTCCGACCCCCTGCTCGACCAGGCGATCCAGTTGCATCCCTCGTTCGAAGGCTTTTTGCAGCAGCCTCTCGACGAACGCTCCGACTTTCAGAGCAGCGTCGATAAACTCTATGCGCTGTTTTGACCCGGAAACCGCGCCCGAAGTCCTCGACGCCGTCTCGCGCTTCCGATGAAACCCTTCCCGCTCCAGTCGGTCCTCGAACTCATGCAAACGCGCATGGACGAGGCGACGAACCGTCTCGCGCGTCTGATCGCCAACGAAAAGAACGAGAAGGACAAACTCGAATTGCTCGACCATTACCGGGGCGAATACGCGGCGCGCTTTCACGAATCGTCTCAAAACGGCTTGACGCCGAACGAGTGGAAAAACTATCGGGAATTTCTCGACCGCCTCGACGAAGCGATCGCGTCGCAAAAAAAAGTCGTCGAACAGAAAATCCAGGATACCCGCCGCGGGCAGGAAGAATGGAAGGCGCAACAAAAAAAGCTCAAAGCCTTCGATACGCTCGCCGAACGCCACGTCGCCCACGAAGAGGTGCGCGAATCGCGTCTGGAACAAAAGCGCCAGGACGAATTCGCCATCCGGCAAAAGAAGGAGGAATGAGCGCGACGCGTGGCTTTGGCATGAAAATTGCTGTGTCCGTGGTGCCAAGTCAATTCAAGAGACCCTTCCATGTCGATCACGATCGTTTCAAGCACGGCGGCGCCTTCCCCGGCGAACACGCCTTCCGCCACGGACGGCGGCGGCGCGCTCGATTTTGCCGGCTTGTTCCTTGAACAGCTTCTGGGGGCCGAAGCGCCGCCCCTTTCCGCGGACGACGCGCGGGAAGATTCCGCAAGAACGCTCCTCCCCGACGGGGCCTCCGACGACCCGCTTCTGTTCGCGGAAGCCGCGATTCCCTTCGTCGCGTCCGAAATCCGCGTCATTCCCGAAACGCCTCTTACCGACGCGACACCGCGCGCCGACGAAGTTTCCGGGGCAGATCTAGCCACGCCGACGTCGCTCATCGACGCGCTGCGCGCCGTTTCGGGGAGCTTCGTCTCGCGGCAATCCGAACAGCAAAACGACGACGCGGACCCGGAAAAAGCGTTTTTGGCGGCATTCCCGGTCGAAAACGCGGCGGCAACGACGGTCAAGGCGGCAAAAATTGCCGATTCGGCGTCCGCTCTCGCACAACTCGGCGTGGAAGCTCTGCCGCAATCGGCGGAACCGACGGTAGGGCGCGCAGACGCCGCGGACACTTCGACCGCCGCAAATTCCGCGCTCCAGATTCCCGCAAGCGTAACGAACGCGAGCAACGCGAACGCAAAAGCCGCCGAACTCTCGCAGGCGGAAGTCCGAACGCCGGTCGGCAACTCGGCGTGGGGGGACGACTTCAACCAGAAAATCGTCTGGCTCGCCAAAAACGACGCGCAATCGGCGCAAATCACGCTCAACCCGCCGCAGCTCGGGCCGATAGAAGTTTCATTGAACCTCGACAAGGGGAACGCAACCGCCTTTTTCGTCTCGGCGAATTCGGAAGTGCGCGAATCGATCGAAACGGCGATTCCGCGTCTGCGCGAAATGCTCGCCGGCGCGGGGATCGAACTCGGTCAGGCGCACGTCGGCGCCGAGTCTTTCCGGCAACCGACGCGCGAGAACGCCCCCGACCTCTCCCGCTGGATGGGCGATGAAGCTATACTTGCGGAATCACCGACCGCGCGGACGCGAGGCGCGGTCCTGCGGTCGGGCAACGGTCTCGTCGACACGTTCGCCTGAGACCCGCATCGTTATGGAAGAAAAATAAAGGGGCATCGAGATGGCAGAATCGGATAGAGAAGACGCGGCGCCGAAAGGCGGAAAAAAAGTGCTGATCCTCATCATCGTCGCCTTCCTCTTGGCTTTGGCGGTCGGCGGCGGCGTCACTTACTACCTGATGAGCCGGCACGCCGCCGAGGAAACGGAAGACGAAGAAGAAGTCGTCGAGGAAAAACCCAAGCGCGTCGAAAGGGAAAGGAGAAAACCCGCGCCGGTGAGGGAAATCCCCCCGCCCGTGTATGTCGCGCTCGAAGCCTTCACCGTCAACCTCGCGCCCGAGAACGGCGACCAGTTCCTCCACGTCGTCGTCTCGGTCGAGATCGCCGACGAACCGGTGGGTGAAAAAATCAAGGTGTATACACCCAAGCTGCGCAACAACATCATGTTGCTGCTCTCGTCGCAAAAGGCGTCCGAACTCGCTTCCCGCGAAGGCAAGCAAAAGGTTTCAGACGAAATTCGTGACCTGATGAACGAAATCATCGAACCCGGCAGCAGCCGCGGTCGGCCCGAATACGCGCCGATCCGCGAAGTCCTGTTCACTACCTTCATCATCCAGTAACGCGCCATGCCTTCCGAGTTTCTTTCCCAAGACGAAGTCGACGCGCTGCTCCAGGGCGTCGCCGGCGGTACCGACGAGGCGCTCCTCGACTCCAATTCGGGGAAGGAGGAGCTTCCCTTCCGTCAATACACGCTCGGAACGCAGGAAAGAATCATCCGTGGGCGCATGCCGACGCTCGAACTCATCAACGAGCGTTTCGTCCGCAACCTGCGGCTCGGACTCTTCAACTACATGCACCGGAGCATGGAAATATCGGTGAGTCCGATCAGGATACAGAAGTACAGCGAATTCATCCGCAACCTCGTCTTCCCGACCAACCTGAATCTCGTCTCGATCAAGCCCTTGCGCGGCACCTCGCTCTTCGTCTTCGACCCCGACCTCGTCTTTCTCGTCGTCGACAACATGTTCGGCGGCGACGGCCGTTTCCACACGCGCGTCGAAGGCCGTGAGTTCACGCCGACCGAACAGCGCATCATCCAGGGCTTGCTCCACGTCGTCTTCACCGAATACGAAAAAGCCTGGAAGCCCGTCCACGCGCTCTCGTTCGAATACCTCCGGTCGGAAATGAACCTCCAGTTCGCCAGCATCGCGACGCCGTCCGAGATCGTCATTTCGTCGTCGTTCTCGATCGAATTCGCCGGGACGACCGCCGACATGCACATCTGCTTCCCCTATTTGATGATCGAGCCGATCCGCGACCTTTTGCACAGCACGATACAGACCGACCAGCTCTCGATGGACCAGCGCTGGGTCTTCATGCTTCGCAAACAGTTGAAGGAAGCGGAAATCGAAATCGTCGCCAATCTCGCGTCGTCGACGATCACCCTGGGGCAGATTCTCAAGATGAAGCCCGGAGACATCATCCCGATCAATATTCACGAAAAAATCATCGCGACCGTCGACGACGTGCCCCTGATGGAATGCGATTACGGGCGAGAGGAAGGTCAATACGCGCTCAAGCTCCAACGTTTTTTGACGAGCGAGGCTGAAAACATTTCAGGAGAACAGAATGGCAGAAGAGACAACGAACCCGCCTCCTGAGGCCGGCGCCGACCCGGCACAGACTCCCGCGTCGCCCGCCGGACAGGAATTTCCGGTCGAGCCTCCGGCCGACGAACGGTCCGCCGCGGTGTCCGAGAGTTCGCCCAACGCGATCGAAAGCCTGATCGGCGCGGCCGAGCACTCGACTGCCGCGCCGCAGACAGCCGACATTTTTCCGAAATTCGACCGACCGGCCGACAAAGCGACGATCATGAACGAACTCGACCTGATCCTGGAAATTCCGGTTCAGGTCTCCGTCGAACTCGGCCGGGTAAAAGTCACGATCAAAAACCTCCTGCAACTCGCGCACGGCTCGGTCATCGAACTCGACACGCTCGCCGGCGACCCCCTGAGCGTTTATGTCAACGGGACGCTCATCGCGCAGGGCGAAGTCGTCGTCGTCAACGAAAAATTCGGCATCCGCCTGACCGACATCGTCACCCCCTCCGAACGGATGAAAAGAATCGGGCACTGATCAGGGATCAGGTATCAGGAATCAGGGAACAGGAAACAGATCAGTGTGCGGCGGCTTCGCCGCCGGAGAGAATCAACAAAAACCCGATCGGGTTTCATCCGACTCCTGTTTCCTGTCTCCTGATCCCTGATCCCTACCACGAGATCGCAACTTGCTTTAAGATAGTCGTCGTTCTGGATTGTTCATCGGCGACCGACGTGACTCGACACCCAACTTCTTCGCACCGCCTGCTGTGCGCTGCGCTTTTCCTCCTTCCCCTGACGGCGGCGGCGCAGACCGCGCAGACCGCGCCGATCGACGCTCCCGGCGTCTCGGCGACCGCGACGCTCCAGATGTTGCTGGGCCTTGGCTTGGTCCTCGCGCTTTTCTTCGGCGGCGCCTACCTCTTGCGGCGCCTGAACGGCGGAAAGAATTTTGGCAGAACGGGTCCGCTGAAAATCCTCGGCGGTCTCATGATCGGCCCGAGGGAACGGATCGTCCTCGTCGAAATCGGCGAAACCTGGCTCGTCGTCGGCGTCGTCCCGGGGCAGATCAAAACGTTGCACACGCTCCCGAAGGGCGAACTCCCCAAAGAGGGCGACGACGAAAAACCCTTCGCGTTCTGGCTGAAACAGATCACCGGGAACATTCATGAGAAACAGTGACCGCCTCCGCCGCCTCGTCTGTGCGCTCGTCCTCCTGATTCCGCACACGGTTCTCGCGCAAACGCTTCCCCTCCTGACGAGCACGCCGGGACCCGGCGGAACGCAAACGTACTCGCTCCCGATACAAACGCTGCTGACGCTCTCGGCGCTGGCCTTCATCCCGGCGATCCTCCTGGCGATGACGAGCTTCACGCGCATCATCATCGTCCTCTCGATACTGCGCCACGCGCTCGGAACGCAGACCTCGCCGCCGAATCAGGTCCTCGTCGGCCTCGCGCTCTTCTTGACCTTCTTCATCATGACGCCCGTCCTCGAAAAAGCCTACACGGACGCCTACCTGCCGTTTTCCGAAAATCAGATCAACGTCTTCCAGGCGGCCGAACGCGGCGCCGTCCCCTTCCGCGCTTTCATGCTCAAGCAGACGCGCGAGACCGACATCGGACTTTTCCTGCGCATCTCGAACACGCCCAAGGTCGAAAAGCCCGACGACATTCCGCTCCGCGTCCTCGTCCCCGCCTTCCTCGCCAGCGAACTCAAAACGGCCTTCCAGATCGGCTTCGTCATTTACATCCCCTTCCTGATCATCGACATGGCCGTCGCCAGCGTGCTGATGTCGATGGGCATGATGATGATGTCGCCGGTCATGATCGCCCTGCCCTTCAAACTGATGCTCTTCGTCCTCGTCGACGGCTGGCACCTCTTCCTGGGTTCCCTCGTCGTGACCTTCTCGACATGACCCCCGAATCCGTCATGAACCTCGGACGCCAAGCGATCGAAATGGCGATCCTCATTTCGGCGCCGCTGCTTCTGACCTCGCTCGTGATCGGCCTCATCATCAGCATCTTTCAGGCGGCGACGCAGATCAACGAGCAAACGCTCACCTTCATCCCAAAACTGCTCGGAACCTTCTGCGTTCTCGCCTTCGCCGGGCCGTGGATACTGCGGCAATTGATCGACTTCATCCGCCGTCTGATCGAAAGCATCCCTTTCATGATCGGCTAGGATGATCAGCTTCACGACCGCCGAACTCAACGCATGGATCGCGGCGTTCTTTTTTCCACTCGCGCGGATTCTCGCGCTGCTCGCGGCCGCGCCGCCGTTCAGCAACGTCGGAGTGCCGACGCGCGTCCGCCTGCAACTCGCGCTCGCGATCGTCTTCGTCGTCGCCCCCGTCCTGCCCGAACCGCCGCCGATCGCTCCGGCGTCCGGCGCCGGCCTCCTGATCCTCGCGCAGGAAATGCTGATTGGTTATTCTATGGGGTTTTCGCTGCGCCTCGTCTTCGCCGCGATCGACAAGGCGGGCAGCATGATCAGCCACCAGATGGGCTTGGGCTTTGCGACCGCCTACGACCCGCAGAGCGCCTCGCAGACGGCCGTCGTCTCCGAATTCATCGGAATCCTCGCCCTGCTCCTCTTCCTCTCGATCGACGGACACCTGATGGTCATCGACACGCTCGCCGAGAGCTTCAAGGCGATCCCCATCGGAACCGACCGCGTCTCCGAACAGTCCTGGCTCAACATCGCCAAGGCCGGCGGCATCGTTTTTTCCTCGGGCGTTCTCCTCGCCCTGCCGATCGTCGTCACGCTCCTGATCACCAACAACGCCATCGCGATCCTGGGGCGCGTCGCGCCGCAGCTCCACCTGATGGTCATCGGCTTTTCGGTCATCATCCTGCTCGGATTCGCCTCGCTCCGCATCGCAACGTCCTACCTCGGAACGCCGCTCCTCGAACTCTTCGACTACGGATTGCAGTCGATGCTCAAACTCTTCGCGTTCCGGTGACTCATTCTTTCTTCATGCGCATACGGAATCGTTGGGGTTCGCTACGCTCACCACCAACCTATACCGCCGCTGGGCACGGCATGCCGTGCCCCTACGGGAACCCGCGAATACGCAAATCCAACCTGCTTTCCCCCTGATAAGGGGGAAATGAAGGGGGTTTCGGGGTTTCGTCCAACCCATTCCACCGAGGGCGGAGAACAAAGGGTATAGGTTGGGCTGAGGAACGAAGCCCAACGTTTCCGAGGCGGCGTGAAAAAGCACTTACCGGCGGCAACGCCGCCGCTAACTGATCTGATCCCTGACATCTGATTCCTGATAGGCGCGCCGTGCCCCTACGGGAACACGCGAATACGGTAATTCCGCCCAACTTTCCCCCTGATAAGGGGGAAATGAAGGGGGTTTCACCCAACCCATACCGCCGAGGGCGGATCTGAGACTTCATCAACCCATTGATTCCAAACAATTTTCCTGAATATCCTCCCCATCAATACAAAAAACCCGCGCTCAAAATCGCGCTTGACATTTCCGGGGAAGCGCCTAGACTTTTTCGGGACTCACAGAAGACAGGCGTCACCCCATGGACACCACAAATTGCCGCCCCACGCGAACGGTCAGTATTTGAGCCAAAAGGAATGAGCTGATTCTACGGCTTCTCAAATGAATAAATTACAGCTAAAAATCGCTTTTTTTGTGCCACTGATCGTCGGGGCAGCAATCCTGTACATAATTTATGTACTCCTGCCCATCATCCCAGACTGGAGTACCTTGCTCATTTTCCTGAGTGCATGGTTCGCGTGGGTTCAGATCATCTTCCCTTCTTTTGTTGCGACGGTCTACATCGGCGTCGCTTCGTTCGGCCTCTATAAAAATCCAGACCGCCCAAAAACGCTGCGGCTTTTTTATATTTGCTTTCTCCTCGGCATTGCTCTTGTGCTTATTGACAGTTGGTGCAGCGTTTTATGCATATTTTGCACAGGAACAACTTGTTTGCCCTTAAAATATGCCGAGGAATAAAAAATGAGGAAGATTCTTTATTTTTTCTGGGGCATCATCCTGGGCATTATTTTAGTATTTTCCTATTTTTTATCGCTCAGTTTTCTCACAAGATTGAGCTATGAACTCTGGCCGGCGGAGGCAATACCTCAGGAAAAACTCGTAGAAACTTTTTTTCTCCCTGTCCTTACACGGGACACCGTTTCAAACGAGCTACACGAAAGAGCTTATAGCCATAAGAATACGCGAAGGCGGCTTGAGGAAGGTCTTGAAACGCTTGTGGTTCCAGAATCCGCCGTCTACATAAAATTCACGAGTCGTAGCGATGACCTCCGGGAATTACCCATTCCACTCCTCACGGGCACATTTCATTACAAAGCAGAATTCATAAAAGATGATGTACTTGAGGTCCATTACCGCAACAGCGTACCCTGGTTTTCAAGGTATCTTGTAAAAAATGGAAACCTTGAGTCAGTTTCCGTCAAAAGTGCCACCTTGAAATGTCAAGCGTTTGCTTTTTTATTGAACCTGGGCTTGTTCTGGGCGATACTCGAAGCACGCAGGCGGTATAAGCGAAGGAAAGCGGCGCTACGCCCAGCCGCAAACGAGCAAGGCGAGGGGGCAGGATAATTTCAGGAGGGGTGGAATTATGAAGCGCGCATTTTGGTTCATCGTGAATCTTGTTGGCTTTACGATGATGCTTGTTTTTTTGTTCTTCGTTTTCGCTGCATTCAATAAAATTTCCGCCAGCATGATCGTAGCCGAGAAACTCCTTTTTGAAAAAAGCGTTCGCACCTTCGTGGGTCTGATGGTTTTCATCCTCTTCAACATGCCCTTCTACGTTTTGACCTATAAACTCATGAAACAGGACGTGATTAGCGTGAGGCATAAACGACTCGTTAAAATTCTTTCAATATTCGGAATAGCCATGTGCATCTTCATATATTTGTACGCGGGTATTTTCCCCATCACAATTTGCAGTTTCAACCCGACATTCCTGTTTTAGCCGATAAAAAATGAACCGGGAACTTGCAAAGCATATCGCCAGGGTCGCGTTTCAGGCTTCGCGCGACATCGGGGAGCTTGTACCTTTATTGAAGAATCATTGCTCGGCGGACGAGTACGAAAAATTTGGCAAGGTGATCGCCTCGGTGTCTGCGACGATCGGCATGGACATTATGAAATTGATTTTCAAGGATTTCCCTGAATTGGAAAAAGAGTTTGACAAGGATATCGAAACTTATGGGAGGATATTATGACCCGCATGGCTTGGCCGAGCGCGCAGGGGCACGGCGCGCCGTGCCCCTACGAAAACCCGCGAATACGGTAATCCAAACAACTTTCCCCCTGACAAGGGGGAAATGAAGGGGGTTTCGGGGTTTCGCCCAACCCATACCGCCGAAGACGGAGCGGAAACGCTATAGGTTGGGCTGAACGAATGTGAAGCCCAACGTTTCCGAGGCGGCGTGAAAAAACGTACGGCTTGGGCTGAACCTCCTTGGAATACCATTCCGCCGTACCCACCATCATTCATACGTATGCGGAATCGTGGGGCTTGGTTTCTCAGCCCCACCAAAAACCCCCAGAACCGAGCCGGAACCCAATAAGGTTGGGGGTGCGCCCCGCATCCCCACCGGGACACGCCCGGTTTTACC
>JAISDL010000187.1 GCA_031264825.1 Accumulibacter sp.
TGGGGTATAGGTTGGGGTGAGCGGAGCGAAGCCCAACGATTCCGCAGGCTTATCAGGAATCAGATGTCAGGAATCAGGGATCAGATAAAAACCGATTTCAACCGCGAAAGGCGCGAAAGACGCGAAAGGTCTGTATTTCTTTTTCGCGCTTTTCGCGTGTTTCGCGGTTCTTGTCTTCTGATTCCTGATACCTGAAGTGGCTTGCGCTTCGCGCCAGCGAGGTGTTGGGCATCGCTCCGCTCACCCCAACCTATACCTGATGGGCACGGCACGCCGTGCCCCTACGGTGGGATGGTATTCTTGGTGGGGTTTCGTCACTCCGGCGGCGAAGCCGCCGCTCACTGATCTGATACCTGTCCTCTGTCTCCTGTTACCTGCCCCCCGTTGCCGCCTTGAAGAAATTCTCGGCCGCCGCGATCGTCTCTTCGATGTCGTTGTTGGAGTGCGCGGCGGAAATGAAGCCGCTCTCGAACGCCGACGGCGCGAAATAATGGCCGTCGAGCAGCATCGCGTGGAAGAATCGCTTGAACATCTCGGTGTCGCATTCCATGACTTCAGAGTAATTTTTCGGCGGCGTCTTTCGAAAGTACAGGCCGAACATCCCGCCGACCGCCTGCGCCGAAAACGCGAAGCCGTTTCGCTGCGCCGCGTCGGTCAGCCTTTCGCAAAGGTGCTGCGCCTTTTTCTCGAGTTCATCGTAGAACCCGTCGAGCTGGACGAGCTTCAGCGTGGCGAGACCCGCCGCAAGGGCGACGGGGTTTCCCGAAAGCGTCCCGGCCTGATAAACGTCGCCGAGCGGAGCGATTCTTTCCATGATGTCGCGCCGTCCGCCGAACGCGGCGAGCGGCAAGCCGCCGCCGATGACCTTGCCGAGCGTCGTCATGTCGGGGTCGATCCCGAAATAGCCCTGCGCGCAGGAGAGGCCGACGCGAAAGCCCGTCATCACTTCGTCGAAGATCAGGACGGCGCCGTAATCCGTGCAGAGCTTGCGCAAGGTTTGCAGAAAATCGCGCACCGGCAGGATGAGATTCATGTTCCCCGCGATCGGCTCGACGATGACCCCGGCGATCTGGTCGCCGAATTTCTTGAACGCCGCTTCGACGCCGGCCGTGTCGTTGTAATCGAGCACGAGCGTGTGTTTCGCAAGGTCGTCGGGAATCCCTCCCGAACTGGGGTGGCCGAGCGTCAAGAGACCAGAACCGGCCTTGACCAGAAGGCTGTCCGAGTGCCCGTGGTAACAGCCTTCGAATTTGATGAGGAGGTCGCGCCCGGTAAACCCGCGCGCGAGCCGGATCGCGCTCATCGTCGCCTCGGTCCCCGAACTGACGAGGCGTACGCAGTCCATCGAAGGCAGGAGGAGGCACAGGAGTTCGGCCATTTCGACGCTCGCCGGTGTCGGCGCGCCGAAGGAAAGCCCCAACGCCGCCGCCTTCTGCACGGCGGAGAGAACTTCGGGGTGCACGTGTCCGAGGATCATCGCGCCCCACGAGCAGACGTAGTCGAGATAGCTTTTTTCGTCGAGGTCGAAAAGCCTTGAATCCTGCCCGCGAACGAAAAAGCGCGGCGTCCCGCCGACGGAACGAAAAGCGCGGACGGGCGAATTGACACCCCCCGGAATAAAGCGTTGAGCGTGTTCAAACATCGTTTGATTTTTATTGGGCACTTCTTTCTCCAAAGCGAGGGATCGGAACGAAAGTGTTCTCCCTACATTGTATCGGGGTCTTTCGCCGAATCAATGCGCCGAGGGATGAATTGTCCCCGGCCGGGACGGAACGCGCTTTCCAGCGCGCGATGCGTGAAGTCGAGCGCGCGCGCCGTGGCGTCGTCTACCGAAAGTCCGCGCGCGAGCATCGCGGCGAGCGCCGAGGCGAGCGTGCAGCCCGAACCGTGGTAACTCCCCGGCAAGCGTTTGCAGCTAAAAGCGCGCGCTTTCCCCGTCCTATGGAAAAGCCGGTTCGTGACTTCCGGGGAATCTTCGTGCGCGCCGGTCAAAAGGACGTGCGCGCAGCCGAGCGAGAGTAAACGCCTTGCGCATTCTTCGAGCGAAAGCGCCTCTTCGTCTTCCCCGACGGTCGCCGCGAGGCGGCGCGCTTCGGGAAGGTTCGGCGTCGCGACGAAGGTCAGCGGAAAGAGCGCGCGCCGCAGCGCGTCGGCGACCGGCTCGTCGGCGAGCGGGTCGCCGCGCCCCGAAGCGAGGACGGGGTCGACGACGACCGGGACGCCGGGGTGGGCGGAAACGATTCGGGCGACGGTGCGGACGTTTTCGGCGCTGCCGAGAACGCCGACCTTGAAAGCGTCGACGCGAATGTCGTCCAGGACGACGCGCGCCTGTTTTTCGACCCACGCGGACTCGATCGGCCGCATTTCGGCGACGCCGCGCGTGTCTTGCGCGGTTAGTGCCGTCAGCACCGAGAGTCCGTGACAGCCGAGCGCGGAGAAGGTCATAAGGTCGGCCTGCATTCCCGCGCCGCCGGAAGGGTCGCTCGCCGCGAAGCTCAGGACGACGGGGGGGGCGGCGGCGTCGATTCCGGCCCGCGTTCCGATCGTCGACACGTCATCGAAGTTTTTTCGCCGGCTTCGATCCGTTTTCATGGTCATTTCGCCGTGTAGGCCAGCAGAAATTTGTCGACCGCCAGAACAGCCCACGCGTCGAGTTCGCCCTGCGAAAATTTCTCCCAGGGCAGAAGCAGGTGGCGCAGATGCGGGTTGCCGCGCACCATCGCCGCAAACAGCAAGGCCGCCGACTCCATCTCCGTGGGAGAAATGCGTAATTCGCCGTTTTGTACCGCCTGTTCAAAAAGCTCCCGAATGAAACCGTGGATACACCCCGGCGCGGAGGAATAGAACAATTCGGCCAAACGGGGGAAAACCGTCGAGACTTCGAGCGCGATCCTGAACAGCGCGACGGTCTCTTTTTTCGTCAACAGCCTCAGATACGCCTTGGCCATGTTGAGGAGTTTTTCCCGGAGCGTGTTCCCGGAAGAGAGCTTGATTCGCATACTCTCCGTGTGGCGCTTGCACTCGGAGCGAATGACCGCGCTGAACATCCCCTCCTTGTTGCCGAAATGTGCGTAGAGCGTCGATTTCGATACGCCGGCCTCTTTCTGGATCATGTCGGTGGTCGCGGCGGAAAAGCCGTGCGCGAGAAACACTTTCCTCGCGGCGCGAAGGATCACGAGCGCTTTTTCGGGCATCGCGCTTTCCGCGTCGTCGATCATTCCTCCGCCGTCGCGCGTCTCATCGCGATGGCGTCTCCGTTCATGGCGGCTGATCATTCGTCCCTCCGTGAAAAAGATTCAGTCCGCACTGTATCGCCTATTGACGGAAGAAATCAAACACGGTATAAATAGTACCGAACGGTACGGTACATACTACTCGCCATCGAGGCAATCAATGAAACGAACTGGAATCACATTCATCCGTGCGCTCGCATTTTTGCTTACAGGGTGCGCCGTGGGGCCAAACTTCCGGCGACCGGAAAACGCCTTGGGCGATGTTCGCCTCGATGCGGCGGACACCGCGGGCCATGCGTCCCGAGTCAGCCAGGATGAAAAAGTACCGAACGCTTGGTGGGTCTTGCTCGGCGACCCCCAGCTCAATTCGCTCGAAGCGCGGGCGCACGAAGCGAATCTCGACCTGCAAAGCGCCTACGCGCGCATCGACCAGAGCCGTGCCGGTCTGGGGATCGTCGCGGCGGAACTTTTGCCCGCCCTGGGTGCGCACGCTTCGTATTCGCGCCAAGCCTTGAGCGCACACGGTCCGATGGCCGCGCTCGGCGCTCCGACATATGCGCAGAATCTCTGGCAGACGGGTCTTGCCGCGCTGTGGTACCTGGATTTGTGGGGCGGAAACAGACGCTTGCGCGAAATGGCCGTGGCCCGTGGCCTATCGAAAGTCTATGAAAAAGAAGTGCTGCACGTCGCCCTGTCGGCGGAGATCGCCAAGGCCTATATTCTGCTCCGAGGCATGCAGAGTCAGCTCGACATCGCGCGCGCGAACGAGCGCATCGCCGAAGAGATCGTCTCTCTTGTGGAAACGCGCCGGAAGAACGGCGTCGCGACCCGCTACGAGATCGCCTTGGCGAAATCGGAGCTGGAGCAAGTCTCCGCGCTCGTCGTCGGCTACGCGCACCAGTGCAAGCGACTGATGAACGGCTTGGCATCCCTGCTCGCGCAAGCCCCCGGAAGCCTCGACACCGAGCTTGAGGAACACAGGGACGTCCCCGCCTTGCCCCCAAAGGTGCCGGTGGGGTTGCCGTCCGAACTCGCGCGCCGCCGCCCCGACATCCGTCGGGCGGAGGAAAATTTGCACGCGGCGACCGCGTCGATCGGCGTGGCTCAGGCGAATTTCTATCCTTCGATCACATTGACCGGGACGCTTGGGCTTCAGGCTTTCGATCGCCGGGACCTGGGGTTTTGGGATTCGCGTTGGTTTGCGGCCGGGCCGAGCGTCTCGCTTCCGCTATTCCAGGGGGGACGCTTGGTACATGCGCTGGAACTCAAAAAAACGGAACACGTCGAGGCCGCCCTTCTGTACAGAAAAACGGTGCTCACGGCCTGGCACGAGGTCGATAATGCCTTGTGCCTCTTCGCGGACGAACAAAAACGGACGGAACGGCTTCGCTTGTCTTTTGAAGAAAGCGAACGCGCCTTCGCAAAACTCAAGCGAAGCCATCAGGAAGGAGAAGTCGCTTATCTTGAACTGCTGACGGGACGGCGGAACGTACTTGCGCGGCGTTCTTCGTTCGAGGCCGCCAAGACACAAAGCGTCGCGGCGCTCGCCGCGCTTTACAAGGCTGTTGGGGGAGGTTGGGACGATGAGCGGCTTATCACCGACTCCGATTGAGGCAGGGTCGCAGCGCGTCGCGCCGCCTGTTCCGGCGAGCATCCCTGTTACCCCAAGGCTGATCGCTGGCCTGTGCGGCCTTTTCCTGGCCGCGACGCTCGGCGGCCTGAACAATCGCCTGGGAACGCTGGGCCTCGATGATATTCGCGGCGTTTTCGGCTTTTCCTACGACGATGCGACGTGGCTCACGAGTTTTTACGCGGCCGGGGAATTGGTCGTCATGCCTTTCGTCGCGTGGCTGGTGAGCATTTTTTCCCTGAAGCGCCTGGAAACTTTCATGCTCGTCGTCGCGGTCGGGCTGGCTTGTGTCTTCCCGTACATCCACAACCTGCCTCTCCTTGTCGCTCTGCGTTTTTTCCAGGCGGCGGCTTGCGGGGCGCTGATCTTCATGTTCATGATTTCGCTTTTCTTTTTATTGCCCGCGCATTGGCGGATGTACGGTTTTGGTTTTTACGCGATGGTCGCCACGTTTGCGCCCAATATGGGAGTCTGGCTGACCGCTCTTTGGACCGACGGATTGCACGGCTGGGAATTCCTGTACTGGCAGAGCATTCTTCTGGGGTTCCCGGCCCTGTCGCTCGTCCAATACGGCCTGCCGGATATGCCGGGAAATCCCGACCGTCTGCGGAACTCGAACTGGCTGGGCATGGCTTTTGCCGTTCCGGGGACCATTTTGCTCGCTCTGGCGCTTTCGCAGGGAGTCCGCCTCGACTGGTTCCATTCGCCGTTCATCACGTGGGCGCTTTCAACCGGGCTGGCGCTGCTTGCGCTGTATGTCATCAGCGAATTGAATTACGCCAATCCTTTTTTGCAACTGCGCGTTTTTACGTCCCACCGCAACGTGTGGATGGCTCTCTTGATTCTCCTGATCGTTCTGACGGTTTCGCTGGCCGGGGTCATGCTCCCGGTGTCGTATTTGGGCCGCGTCTGGGCGTATCGCCCCCTGCAAAGCGCGTCGGTCGGGCTGGTGATCGCTCTGCCGCAGTTCATCACAGGGCCTGTCGTGGCTTTTGCCCTATACCGGCGCGGGCTCGACGCGCGCGCGGTTTACATCGTCGGCTTCCTCTTGCTGATCCTCGGTTGCGCTCTGGGCGCGCGTCTGGACGGAGAATGGCTTGCCCGCCATTTCTACGCGAGTCAGGCTTTGCTGGCCCTGGGTTTGCCGACCGCGATCATCTCGACGATCTACATGGCGTCGAACAACATAAACGCCGCGATCGGGCCTTCCTTGGGCGGTGCCATCAACACGGTACGCTGCCTCGGCACCTTGGCGGGAAGCGCGATCCTCGGACAGTATCTGGCGACTCGACAACATTACCATTACGAATGGCTGCGCGACAAAACGGGCCTGCTCGGCGACGGCGGAACGATTTCTCTTTCCGACGTCACACAGATGCTCAACAGCCAATCCAGCATTCTGGCCACGGCGGACGCGTATTGCCTTTTGGGGGCGCTTGCCGCGTGTCCGATACTCATCGTCCTCTGCATGCGGTATACGCCGCCGCCGCAGGCTCCGCAAAAAACTTGAAAGAAGGGAAAATCATGCCCAGAAGCGCAAAGATCGCCAGCGGAATCTTGTTTGGATGCGTCCTCGTTTTTTCAGTAATTTTTTTGAACGGCCGCGATGATTCCTCCCGCCTCCAGAGTACCGACGACGCTTACGTCCGCGTCGATTTTACCAAGGTGTCCCCCCGGGTCAATGGTCAGATCAGCAAGGTTCTGGTGGAAGAAAACCAGGCGGTCAAAACCGGAGATCTGCTGGCAACGATCGACGAAAGAGAATTTGTCCTCCACGTCGCCAACGCCGAAGCGATTCTGGTGTCCGCGCGCTCGACGCAAGAAAGCCTTGCGAAACAGGCGGAGCAACAATCCGACCTCATCGCGCAAGCGCGGGCCGTGGTCGAGGCGGACAAAGCGACGCTTGAACTGAAGAGACAGGAATATACGCGATACCGGAATTTGGCCTCCGACGGCTCAGGCAGCGAACAGGCGCTGCAACAGACCACTGCCGCGTACAGAATCGCCCACGCCGGCCTGGATCGCGATACGGCAAAACATCGGAGCGAAATTCGGCGGCTCGAAATCCTGCAAGCGGAACTGCAAAAAACCGCTGCGCTCGCGGAGCAGGCCACCGCTGTGCGGGACAGGGCGAAACTCGATCTTTCGTATTGCCGGATCCATTCCCCGATAGACGGCGTGATCAGCCAGAAAGGCGTCCGCCTGGGGGCCTACGTCAGAACCGGCGAGGCGCTGCTCGCCGTCGTCCCATTGCGGGACATCTATATCGACGCGTATTTCAGAGAGACGCAGCTTGCCAATATAAAGCCCGGTCAGGCGGTCAGCATCCGCGTTGACGCTTTCCCTGGCAAGACCTTCGCGGGAAAGGTCGCCAGTTTGGGCTTTGCCAGTAACGCCAGTTTTTCCCCGATCGCCCCGCACAACACGTCGAGCAATTTCACAAAAATAGTACAGCGTCTGCCGGTACGCATAGCGATCGACGACGAAGACAAACCCGCGCTCAAGGTCGGCATGTCGGTCGTCCCGACGATCGATACGGGAGATCGGTGAGGACTGAAGACAGAGGATAGAAGACTGAGGACAGGGATCAGGAGACAGAGGACAGAGGCTATAGGTTGGGCTGAGCGCAGCGATGCCCAACGGGAGGAGGTTGGATTATCCCGGAGAGCTTGGATTGGGCGAAGGGTATACCCACCGTAGGGGCACGGCGCGCCGTGCCCACCATCACTTATGCACCTGCGGAACATTGGGCTTCATTTCATTCAGCCCAACGATCATGGCGCGAATCGGTGCCACCCCGTATAATGAAACATTGCCAGTGATTCACCGACCTCCGAGTTAGAGGCACCAAGAGGGAGTGCTTGGCCGAGGTGGCGGGTTACAGGCATTTGCTCTTTGCATCATTCATCGCGGCGTCATTGTCGGCGATGATTTTTTGCGCCCAAATCCCGGGTTGTTTCACACTAAGCTATAAAAATGGTCGGATTATCTCAAGTCTGGAATACGCCTGCGGAACGTTGGGCTTCGCTACGCTCAGCCCAAGCTATAACATTGGTCGGATTATCTCAAGGAATGAGAGTATAAATGCTTCGACGCTTCCATTCTTTTTCCCGAAAGCTGTAGTAAATTCGACCCCGTTGATAATTTGCCGCCGCGGTGAAAAAGGCATTCCTACGTCATGAGTTTTCTGTCGATCGAGTTTTGGGCTGTTTTCCCTTTGTTTTTATGCGTTTACTGGTTGTTCGCGCGTCGGCCGGACGTCCAGAACCCGCTCTTGCTCGCGGCCGGCTACGGCATCCTCGTCGCGTTCGATTTTCGTTTCGCGCTTTTTCTCGCGTTTTATACCCTCGCCATTCATCTTTTGTCGCTGCTGATCCACAAAACCCCGCGAAAAAAACCCGTCTTTGCCGGGGCGATCGCTTTTTGCGTCTCTTTCCTCGCGTTACTCAAATACAACGATTTTTTCCGCGACGCGCTGCAAACGCTCGTCGCGCACATCGGATACGACCTCGCCCTGCCGGGGGTCGAACTCATCGTTCCTCTGGGGGTTTCGTTCTATACGCTCCAGTCGATCACTTACCTCGTTTCGGTTCGGAGGCGCGAACTCGCTCCGGGCAGCCTCGCCGAGACCGCGCTTTTCCTGTCTTTTTTCCCCAGCCTGGTCTCCGGCCCGATCAACCGCGCGCGCGACCTTCTGCCGTGGATACGGAGTTTGTCCCCCCGGAAGCTCGTCGACCCGTGCCGCGCTTTCGCTCTGCTACTCCTTGCGCTCGTCAAGGTTCTGTGGCTCGGCGCCGCGCTTTCCGAAGCCTGGGTCAAGCCCGTTTTCGACAACGCTTCGGCGTTCCATTCGCTCGATGTCCTCCTGGCGGTCTATGCTTACGCCCTTCATCTCTACCTGAATTTTTCGGGCTATACCGACCTCGTCACGGCGATCGCCCTCCTCCTGGGATTCAATCTGCCGGTCAACTTCGACGCGCCCTACCTCGCGCCGAGCCTGCGCGACTTCTGGCGACGCTGGCATATGAGCTTATCCTTTTTCATGCGCGATTACGTCTATATCCCGCTCGGCGGTTCGCGCGGGAGCTTTACCCGCGCACAGTTCAATTTGATGGCGACGATGCTCGTTTCGGGTCTGTGGCACGGCGCCAGCGCCAATTTTCTCGTCTGGGGCACGATTCACGGGATCGGACTCGTCGTCTCCGGTGTTCTTCGGCGGATTTCCGGTAAGCCCTTGGTCGCAAACAAGCTAATCGCCACTCTGCTGACTTTCCATTACGTCTGCTTCGCGTGGATCTTCTTCCGCTGCCCCACGCTCGCGGACGCCCTCGATGTGCTGCAAGCGCTGTGCGCCAACTTCGACGCGGCGCCGTTGCGCTTCAACGCCTTCCTTTACCTCGGCGCCTTCGCGCTCGCGTTCGCCGTCTATCCCTGGGCGCGCCGTTGGCCCGACGCCGCCGCCGAAAAATTGCGGCGGATGCACTGGGGCTTGCGCCCACTGGTTCTCGGAGTCTTCGCGTGGGTCGTCGTCACCGTATCGCCTTCGGGAATTCCCGAATTCATCTACGCCACTTTTTGACGCGCCATGTCCCGAACCGCGACCCAGACGCTCTGTACGCTCCTCGTCACGCTGGCGCTCCTGACTTGCCTCGAACAGGACGCGATTACGCTCTATTGGCGGCAAGTCCACCACGAAGACGCTCCGATCGACGTCCTGAAGTTCATCCCCGCGTGGGCGTCGGGCGCGCGTTTGAACGACGCGATGAACGCCGCGAAGCTCCGGGTATTCGACGCGGTCGCGCGCTTTGACGTCGCTACCGTCTCGTCTTTCAACGCGGAGCGCTTTGCCGCTCACGATGCGCGCGACGCGAACGACGGCGGAATCGAGGCGAGCGGCGTCGTGAAGGCGAAAAGTATCGAAGGCGTCGAAAACGACGCCGCTGCCGCAGGCGATCGAGGGAACGCCGACCTTCCTTCGGTGCAAGCGACAGCCACACCGTCTTCTCCTCCCGACGCGCCGCCGCCCGCGCCGCTCGTACCACCCGCGCCGAAACTCTCTTCGCTCGCGTCCCCCTCCACACTCCCCGCGCCCCCCGTGCCCCCTCTTCCTCGCGTTCCCGCCTTCCCGGCAGACGACGACAGCGACGCCGATACCGACGCGGAACTCCCAAACGCTCGCGTGACGCTGAGCGCGGAGAACAGGGTTCTTTTCGTCGGCGATTCGCTGATGCAGGGGGTCGCGCCGCACGTCCATTCGAGCCTTTTCAAGCGTTACGCGATCCACGGCATCGATCTGAGCAAGCAATCGACGGGCCTCGCGTACCCGGATTTTTTCAACTGGCCTCGGCAGATAAAAAACGCGCTTCGTGAAAATCCGCGAATCAAGTTGATGGTCGTTTTTCTCGGCCCCAACGACCCTTGGGACTTTCCCAACGAGAGGGGCAAGCCTTACCTGAAGTTCAAGTCGGAGGTCTGGGAGGACGCTTATCGCGCCCGCATCCGTGAAGTGCTTGAAATCGCGCGGGAAAACGGCACGCGGGTATTCTGGCTCGAAGTTCCGTGCATGAGAAAGAAGGAACTCGACACGCGCATGGTTTATCTGAACAGATTGTTTTCCGACGAAGTGAAAAAGAGCGGCGAATTCTTCCTGACTACCGGTAAAATCCTGGGTTGCGACAACGGACAGTTTTCAAGTTTCATGGATTCCAACGGCAAGAGAAAAAAATCGAGGATAGACGACGGCGTGCATTTCACGATCGCCGGGCAAAGGAAAATCGCCGACGAAATCCTGTCTTTCATACACGCCGACCCGCGCGATCGCGTGAGCCATCGGCGTCGCCCGCTTGCGCGCGACGTCCCGGCTTTGAACGGAGAGGCGCAAGCGCTCCCCGAAGAAGCGCGCGGGCCGGGTTTCAAACCGGAGTCCGCCGCACGATGAAAACCCCGATCCGCCCGCTTTTTTCGACGCTTTCAATCTCCTTTCGGGTCGCCGTCTGCGCGCTCGTGGGATTCTCTTTCGCCGCTTGCGACGGTGTAACGCGGGCGCGGTCGGCCGACGACATCTCCTCGCTCTCGCCGACGCGCGAGGACGCGGCGACGCCGTCTTCCACGCCGACCGATCCTCCCCCGCCTTCCATTCCTTCCTCTCCCTCCTCTCCCTCCTCGCCTTCACCGTCTTCGCTTCCTTCCCCGGCACCGGGTGCCGCCGACCGAAGCGTCGACGCGGACGGGAATCTTTCGGGTTTTCAGAATTTCGGCGACCCCAACTTCGACCGGCTCGTCGGAAAAACCCGGGTTCTGCGGAGCCACAAAGCGCCGGCGGGGACGGTTTTGAGGATCACGCAGTTCGGCGATTCGCACACGGCTTCGGATACGATCACGTCGGGCCTGCGGCAGATCGGAAGAGCGT